>JACQVT010000520.1 GCA_016209665.1 Planctomycetota bacterium
CTGTGGCACAGTCGTCCTCGACTGTGCATTCTGACCTCTGGTGAACCCAGCCGAGGGCGGCTGGGCCACACGGGCGCCACGATGCTCTGCCAGGCCCCGTCTACCCGACCGCTTGCATGAATTATCGTCCAAAAACCGGCCCAAGGTGCGGGCAATGCCTGGGGGCGGCGGCTCGTGAGACGACAAGGCCGTTTGCACGCCCGATAATCAGCCACCCTCGGCGTGAGCGGCGAAGAAGTCCCAACAGCTCTGGGTGGCATCGAGATCCTGGGTGACGGGGCCCCGGAAGACGGTGCTGAGACCGGCGGGTCCGCCGGGCCAAGTATGGCCGCCCCCCTCGACGACGTACAGGACGACGGCGGTGCCCTCGGCGCAGCCGGAATAGGACTCCCGCCGGACGCGGGTGGGGTCGTCGGGGTTGAGGTGCGGCAGTTGGGTAATCTGAGGGGTCGTCGAGCACGAGTCGGCCGCGATCCACAGGGCGGTGGTCTCGGCGGCGGAGAGAACGGTCCCCCCGGACGAGACTTCGCCGCCGTCGTATGGGACGAGAGGATCCTGGTCGCCGACGATGATCAGCGCAGAGACCGGGACGGTAGGCCGGCAATCGAGCGCCTCGGGATACGTGCCGATGACCGCGGCGAAGGCCGCGAACCGATCGGGACGTTCGCAGGCCAGGCGGTTGGCGAAGATGGCACCGTTGGATACGCCAACGGCGTAAACGCGCCGGCGATCGAGGTTCAGCGAGCGGGCGATGGCGTCGATCATGGCGAGGATGAAGCCGACGTCGTCGAGGTCGGTGATCTCGGCAACGAGGCCGCCACGCCCATCGTTCCAGTTACGCAGGTAGCCGTCGGGATAAGCGACGATGAAGCCTCGCTGGTCGGACAGTTCAGAGAAGCCCAGCTCGCGGGCGGCCTGCTCGCCGGTGCCCCAGCCGCCGTGCAGGACGATGACCAACGGCGTGGGGATGGCGGCGTTGTAGCCGGCCGGCGTGTGGACGATGTAGGTGCGGGTGAGGTTCTGCCAGACGAGGGCCTGGTCGTGGTCGCCCGGCTCGCTCAGGTCGACGGTCCGGGCGGATGGGCTGCCGAACGGAGAAACCAGCGGGCATCCCGCGCAGGCGAGCAAGGCCGCTGTAGTCATCAGCGGGAGAAATCGGCGTCGAGATGGATGGCAATCTGTCATGACCGCGCCGGTCCTCCCAACTGCAGTATTGTTGGTAATACCACCTGATCGGGCAAGGTGCTGCGGGTTGGTCGTCGCGATGGGGCGGGTTTCGGTAAGTCCAGTGGCGGGAAACGCGTGGGAATAGACAGCCCAACTGCATACAATACGGTGGCAAACGAGGGACCGGCCGTCTGCGGGCCGCGTGGCTTTCTTGTGCCGGCGATCTTGTTTGCTCCATCGAGGGATTGAACCAGCATGTCTTCGCCTCAGCCCGTGAACACCACGTATGAACCGTTCAGCATGGAGCCGGAGTACGTCGAGGCGAACCACGGCTTCGTCGCCCGCCAGGATCTCACGGGCGTAAAGCGGTTCCTGGACCTCGCGTGTGGGACGGGGAGCATCAGCGAACTGCTGTTGCAGCAGTCGCCGAGCGCGCACCTGAACGGGATCGACTACGATCCGGTGCAAGTCGATCTGTCGGCGAAGCACTTCACGGAGTTGGGCTACACGGTGCGCCGGGGTTTCGAGTTGACGGATGAGGTGATCGCCGGCAAGCCGGTGCTGGTGTTCGGCGTGGGCAGCGCGGACGAGTTGCCGTTTCCGGACGGGACGTTCGACAGCGTGACGATCGGCAACGCGATCCACGTGTTGCCGGACAAGGAGCGGTTCCTGGCGGCGGTGGCGCGGGTGCTTCGGCCGGGCGGCGTGTTCGGGTTCAACTCCTCGTTCTACGCGGGGACGAACCCGCCGGGGGCGGCCCAGCACATGTACGAGTGGCTGAAGGAAGCGTCGGCGTACATCGAGCGGAAGAACGAGAAGTTGCGGGCCGAGGGCCGACCGCCGATCAAGCGGGTGCGGGGCACGCGGGGACCGGCGTTCTCGAACCGCTGGTACAGTCCGCAGGAATGGACGGAGATGCTCGGTCGGTGCGGGCTGCGGGTGCACGACTCGAACGAGCGGACGGTGTACCTCGACGAGCGATGCCTGGCGACGGTGGGGGCCTACGGCGGGCTGGCCGAGGTGGTGATGAGCGGCTATCCGGTCGAGGAGGCGTCGGAGGCGTTGCAGGCGACGGCGGGGATCTCGCTTCGGAACATGAACATCGACCGGCTGCCGCGGAACTGGCTGGAGATGTGGGCCACGCGGGAATGAGAAGCCTCCTATCCCGGAGATGAATCTCGGCCTGTAGCGGCCTGCGCCCTCGCAGGCCGTTTTCGTTTTACGGCAGACGTCCGGCGAGGGCGCCGGCCGCTACTGAAGACGAGCGCCAGCGACGGGTAGACACGACCCACTCGCTTGCGCTCGGGGCTCTGAAATACCCCGCCGATTCTGTCTCGCACCCCAATTACCCGCGCCGGCGGGCGGCGACGAGCAGGTAGTTGCGGACGAAGAGGGCCTGGCGGGTTGCCAGGGCCATGGCGGTGTTGTAC
>JACQVT010000522.1 GCA_016209665.1 Planctomycetota bacterium
GAGGAAGACGGCGGCCTTGAGGCTGCGCCCGCCCATGTGACAATGGGCGATCACCGGTTTGTCCGCGTGCTCCTGCAGCCGGGGCAGGACCGCCGGCAGGTCGCCCAGTGGAACCAGTTCGGCACCGGGGATTCGGGCCGTCGCGTGCTCGTCGGGCTCCCGCACGTCCAGCAGCAGAAACGCCTGCTTGCTGTCGAGCATGGCCTTGACCTCCTCGACCGACACTTCCCATACGGGATCAAGATCCGCCATTGTGTGGCTCCCCAATGGATGAGAGGGATCATTTCCCAGGCCCAGGGAACCCTCGCTATCCTTGCGACCACCCGACACTCATCACTCGGGCCCGAAGAAGGCGGGCAAGCCTGGTCGCCGTGGCGACGATGCCCGCTCTCCAACACAGAAGGCGGGCAGGGATGCCCGCCCCCCGGAGACGGTTATTGCCAATGCTAGGGGGGGTGGATAGCGTGGAACAGCGTGACGAGTGTTTTGCAGCAGGTTTTCGGCCGGGGCGGCGGCTTTCGAGGGGGCATATTCCTGCCCCCGCGCCGGGAGACGACGGCCGGGATGCCGGTCCAGTCCCTGCCGCCGCCGTCGTTTCTTTGTGTACCGCTTCAGTATGACGATGGACCGCCCGCCACGCCGTGCGTCGAGGTCGGCGATCGAGTGCGGGGGGGCGATCGGATCGGCCGGGCCGACTCCCCCGATGCTGTCGACGTTCACGCGCCGCTGGCCGGCCGGATAACGGCCCTGGTCCGAGTGGATTCGGCCCGGCGGACTGACATCCCGGCCATGCGGCTCGAAATTTCACCCGATCAGGCCGAGCAGCCTCCTACACCGCTGCGGGTTCCTGATGATTGGGACGGTCCGGGGTTGGATGAGCTGGTACAGGCGGCCGAGGCCGGGGGCGTTACCGACGATCGGGCCTCACCAGCGGGTCTGGCGGCCCTCCTGGCGGAGACCCACCGCCGTGGCGTACGGCACGTCATCATCAACGCGCTGCCGGGCGAACCGATGCTGACCGCGGGAGCTGTCCTCCTCGACGACCATCTCGACGCAATCGTTCGGCTGGCCGGCTGGATCGGCATGGCCGTCGGCGCCGAGCACACGTGGCTCGCCGTCGACCGGGCGGACGGCGCACGCTTGAGGCGCTGCCGAATCGCCGCCCGTCGAGTGCCTCTGGGTCGAACAAGGCGGACAAGGATGCCCGCCCCCCAAGAGACGCATCGTGCGGCCCCGGTCGCCGGGGCGACGGTGCGCCTCGCCCCGCTCGCCAACAAGTATCCCCAGCATGTGCCGGTGGTGTTGGCGGCCAGCATCGTCGGCGTCGAGACGCCGCCGGGCGGCACGACGCTGGATGTCGGCGTACTCGTGTTGGAAGCGCGCACGATGGTCGATCTCGCCACCGCGCTGGCATGGGCGGGCCACGAGCCCGTGCCGATGACGCATCGCGTCGTCACCGTGACTGGCCCGGCGGTCGCCCGGCCCGGGCACTATCGCATTCCTGTCGGCACGCGATTCGAGGACGTCCTGCGGCACGTCGGGCTGCGGCAGGCCGTGCGGCGCGTGGTGGACGGCGGTCCGCTTACCGGCCGGGCGCTCGGGCATCTCGACGTCGTGGTCACCAAGCACACCTCGGGCGTGCTGGCGCTCGACCGGGCCACCGACCGCGTGCCCGAGCCAGGCCCGTGCGTCCGTTGCGGCTGGTGTCAGGATGACTGCCCGGTCGGTCTGGACCCCCAGGCGCTCCTGGACCTGGCCGAACGAGGCGACGTTACCGCCGCGACCGCGTGGCATCCGCGGGCCTGCGTCGAATGCGGGTTGTGCAGCTACGTCTGCCCGGCCCAACTGCCCCTGGCCGAAGGCGTGGCCCGCCTGAAACGCGCGGTTTCGTGCAAATAATGCGGCACGAACGAACCAGTCATGACGCGGTGGTTTCGCTTCCCGAGCCGGGCACCCTGCGGATCGGCCCCGCCCCACACGGACAGGGGCGGCCGGGGCTCGTGCCCATCACCGTGACCTTCACGGTGGCGGCCGGCCTGGCCGCGGCGGCCGGCGTCGTGCTTTTTGGATGGCACGCCGTCCGCGTCCTCGCGATCTCCGTCAGCGTGGCCCTGCTCGTCGAGTCACTGTTCAACGCGATGAAGGGGCGCAGCCCCTCCTGGTCCGAGAGCCACGCCCTGCTCATCGGCTTGCTGTTCGCATGCACGCTGCCGCCGACGGTATCCTGGCGCGTGGTGGTGGCGGGCTCCTTCATCACCGTCATCGTCGGCGAGGCCCTGTCGGGCGGCGTAGGGAACTATTTATGGCACCCGGTGGCCCTGGGCCGCGTGGCCGTGCAGATGCTGTTCCATCGCGAGCTGTCGCCCGAGCACTGGCCGGTGCTCGGGCCGGGCCACTTGGTGTGGGGCAACCTCGGCCGGGCCGCCGAGATGCCGAGGCCGGGGGGGCGGAGTTCGCACCCGCTTCCCCAGGACGCCGAGGCCTGGCTTGTGAGCCGCACCGACGACCTGCTGCGGACCGCCCTGCCCACCGCGCCGGGTGCCCCCGCGGACGGGCTGACGGCCTTCGTCCGCGATCTGGCCCCATCGTGGTGGGACACGATCAGCGGCGCGGCGGGCGGCGGCGTCGGCGAGGCGTGCGTGGCGGCGCTCCTGGTCGCGGCCGGCCTGCTCATCTGGCGCGGGTTCCTGCGCTGGCCGATGGCGGCCACCGCAATTGTGGTGGCGGGGGCGGCGGCGGCGGTCCTGCCCGCCCGCGTGCAGACGCCGGACGGCATGGTCGCGTCGTGCACCGTGCCCGGCTTGGCCCTGAGGGACGGTCTGCCCGTGGGAATCGCGTATGTCCTGTATCACCTCACGGCGGGCGGTCTGCCGCTCGTGGGGTTGCTGCTGGCGCCCGATCCGAGCAGCTCGCCGCTGACCTCGCGGGGGCATCTGATGTTCGGGGCGATCATCGGCCTGCTGACGATTCTCCTGCGGGTCGAGGCGGGCCTGCCGGCGGCGGCGTACTGGGCCTTGCTCGCGGCCAACACACTCGTCCCCACGATCAATCGCCTGACGCGGCGCCGGGTGTTCGGAACATGAACGTGGGTGGGAGGCCGACCATGTTGCACGATAAACTTGGCTGGGGAATCATCTCGACCGGCCGAATCGCCGGCTCATTCGCCCGGGCGCTGGCCACGTCGCGCCGCGGCGAACTGGTCGCGGTGGCCAGCCGGACGGCCCAGGCGGCCGAGCAGTTTGCGGCCACGTTCAAAGCTCCACGCTGGCACGCGAGTTATGAGGCTCTGCTGGACGATCCCGCGGTGCAGGCGGTCTACATCGCCACGCCGCATCCGGTGCACGCGGAGTGGGCGATCCGGGCCGCTCAGGCGGGCAAGCACATCCTCTGCGAGAAACCGTTGACCATGAACCACGCCGAGGCGGTCGACGTGATCGAGGCCGCTCGCCGCCATGACGTGTTCCTGATGGAAGCGTTCATGTACCGCTGCCATCCGCAGACACACCGGCTCGTCGAACTCATCCGCGGAGGGACCATCGGCGAGGCTCGGGTCATCCAGGCGACGTTCAGCTTCAACGCCCCCTACGACCCCGCCGGCCGCATCTACGCCAACGAACTGGGCGGCGGAGGTATCCTCGATGTCGGCTGTTACTGCGCGTCGATGGCCAGACTGATCGCGGGCGTCGCGGCCGGCGGCGATTTCGCCGAACCGACCGACGTGGCGGGCTTCGGCCAGGTCGGTCCCACCGGTGTCGATCACCACGCCGTGGCCTGCCTGGGGTTCCCCGGCGACATCGTGGCCAACCTGGCCACCGGCGTGGATGTCAACATGGAAAACGTGGTCCGCATCTTCGGCAGCAAGGGGCACGTCCACGTGCCGACACCGTGGACGCCCGGCACGAACGGGGGCACCACCCGCATCCACGTCCACGTCGAGGGCAAACCTCACGCTCGCACGATCCCCGTCCAGACCGACCGGTGGCTGTTCGCCATCGAGGCCGACGTGGTGGCCGAGAACCTCGACCGCCGCCAGGCCCGGCCGCCGGCGATGACCTGGGACGACACCCTGGGCAACATGAAAACGCTGGATCGGTGGCGGGCGGCGGTGGGGGTGGCCTATCATTGCGAACGCACGGGACGCGCGTGATCGGCGTCGATCGCACCGCACAGGCCCGTGGGACCGGAGACAACCACCCATCATGGCTCAGTCCGTTACGGCTATCCAGGGTTTCCTCGCGTTCCAGACGTTCGCGGTCGTCGGCGTGTCCGAGGACCCCGAGAAGTACGGCCACATCGTCTACCACGACCTGAAGGACAAGGGTTTCAAGCTGTTTGCGGTGAACCCCCGGCTGGAGAAACTCGGCGACGACGCGTGCTACCCGAGCCTCAAGGCCCTGCCCGAGCCGGTGGACGGCGCGGTGCTGGTCGTGCCGCCCCCGGTCACCGAGCAGGTGGTGCGCGAGGCCGCCGAGGCCGGCATCCCCCGCGTCTGGATGCAGCCCGGCTCCGAGTCGGATGCCGCCCTCCAGTTCTGCGAGGCCAACAACATCCTCGCCGTCCACGATGTGTGCATCATGATCCTGACCTGACGCACGCCGCGGCCAAACGCCGCCGCCGGCACAGACTCCCGGCTTTGGTCGGCGAGTGATTGCGTCCGGTCGGCCTCACCAATACTTCAGATAGATCGCCGCGTACATGAGGGCCGCGACGAGGCTCCAGAGGCCCACGCTCTGGTACCAGGCGTGACCGCGGCCGGACTCCTCGGGCA
>JACQVT010000523.1 GCA_016209665.1 Planctomycetota bacterium
GGCCATTCGTTCCGCGTCGAGGTGCACGTGGGCGGCCCCGTGGACCCGCGGCTCGGTTGGATCATGGATTTCGCCGACATCAAGGAGGCCTTCGAGCCGATCTACCGGCAGCTCGACCACCGCTACCTCAACGAGATCGAGGGGCTGGAGAACCCCACCAGCGAGGTGCTCGCCCGCTGGATCTGGCGGCGGCTCAAGCCGCGGCTCGCGGACCTGTCGAAGATTGTCGTCCGCGAGACCTGCACGAGCGGCTGCGTTTACGAAGGGGACGATGAATGAGCGCGTCGGACCCGTCCGCCCATCTGCTCGAGACCTTCCCCAACCCGCATCCGAAGCGGGACTACCTCATCGAGCACCACGTGCACGAGTTCACCAGCCTGTGCCCCAAGACCGGCCAGCCGGACTTCGCCACGATCGTCATCCGCTCCGTCGCGACGGAGCGATGCGTCGAACTCAGGTCGCTCAAGCTTTACCTCCAGAGCTACCGCAACCGCGGCATCTTCTACGAGGACGTGACCAACGTGATTCTCGACGACCTGGTTCGGTGTCTCGCCCCGCGCTGGATGCAGGTCCAGTCCACCTGGACCGCGCGTGGCGGCATCCACTCCGTCATCACCGCCGAACACGGCCGCCGGTCATGAAGCGCCAACAAGGTCGAGACGACGGGCCGGGTCATCGGGCCCTCTTGCGGGCCAGGCGCTTGCGTGCTTCCTTACTCAGCCTATCCCAGTACCGGGGGGTCACGGGGATGGGTTCACCGCTCTCGATGGCGGCCAGCAGCTTGGCATCGATCTGCTCACGGAGCTGGCGCTTCTGTTCCTCGCGGAGCAGTTGACGGAAATACTCGCTGACCGTGCCGTACCCGCCTCGCGCGATCTGATCATCCACCCACGCCCGCATGGTCTGAGGCAACGAGATGTTGAGCGAAGACCGCATAGAGGCAGCCTAGCGAGTGTGTCGAGTTGTGTCAATCTGTGTTACAGGACCCCCTTCCTGCACCGTTGGCGGCATCCACTCCGTCATCGCCGCCGAACACGGCCGCCGGCCGGCCTGCGACTGGCCGATGGGACGGGGGCTCGGGATATCCGATGCCCAGGGTGGCGATATGCGTCGCGATTCCAGGGCGCCTCAGGAAAAACCGATTCCGTCGGTGGCCGGCGCCGCGGACGGGGCCTACCCTAGTGTGTCCAATGGATTGCAGCCGGCGGGAAGGGATGGGCACATCCAGACGCCGTGGTCGATGCACGTCGAGCCGCCTCCCTTGAAGTCCGGGTGACCTGACCGCCGTTGGATCGGGTGATGATCGAACGGAATCCGCTGTGAGAGGGTTGATCCCATGCGCAGGCTAATCACGCGGCGGGTGGGGGCATGTCCTCACCCCTTCGGCTCGAAGGGTCTCAAACACCCATTTTTGCTTGCGGTGTGCGTGGCGGCCTTCGTCCGGACGGCCTGGGCCCAGAACCTGCAAGGCAAGCCGGGCCGGCATCCGGCCAAGAACCTGCCGCTCCAGTCGATTCTCTACGACGCGGAGGCTCACGCCACCGGCGTTCTACGGGCGGCCCGGGCCGCCAACCAGGCCGCTCCCGTTGCTCAACTCAAACGCGACCTGACCGCCCGCGGCCTGAAGCTTCGGGATGACGCCAAAGTGCAGGTGGAGATCGTCGGGCCGGAGGGGGCCGCGGCGCTCGATCCGAAGGTGATCGCCCCTCTCGGCGGGGAGGTATCGAGCGCGTGGCGGAATCGCGTGGACGGCTGGGTACCCGTGGAAGCCCTGACCGCGGCGGCCCGGGCCTTGCCCGCCGGGTATCGCATGGAACGGGCGGACCCGGGCGGTGAGGACGCCGTCGGCGGAGAGGGGGCCACCGCCATCAACTCCGACAGCTACCGCGACGCGGGCGCCAACGGCTCGGGCCTGACCATCGCCGTGATCGACGGCAACTTCGCCAATTTCACCGCCGCCCGCAACGCCGGCGACGTCCCGCCGGCCGGCCAGACCGTTACCATCAACTATGCGTCGCCGCCTTTCGAGGACAACGTCAACGATTCGCCACACGGTACCGGCTGCACCGAGGCCGCCTACGACCACGCGCCCGGTGCCAACTACCGGCTCTACAAGACAAATTCGCTCACCGATCTGGGCACGGCGGTCAACGACTGCATCGCCAACGGGGTAAACATCATCACGCACTCGATCAGCCGGTATAACACCGGCTGGGCCGACAACACCGGTGCCGCCTGCACCGCCGCCACCAACGCCGCCAACGCCGGCATTCTGTTCTTCACCTCGGCGGGCAACCGGGCCGGGGAGCATTGGCAGGGCAGCTTCAACACCGGCCCAGACGCCGACGACTGGCACGACTTCGTCAACGGGGATGAGACC
>JACQVT010000524.1 GCA_016209665.1 Planctomycetota bacterium
CGCCGAGACCGAAAAACGCAACCGTCAGATCACCCTCGGCTGCATCGCCGGCATCTCGCTGCTCGTCGGCGGCATCGGCATCATGAACATCATGCTGGCCACAGTGACCGAACGCACGCGGGAAATTGGCATCCGCCGCGCGTTGGGTGCCAAAAGGCGTCACATCACCCTCCAGTTCCTGATCGAGGCCGTGGTCCTGACCACGGTCGGCGGGATTATCGGCATCATCACGGGCTCCTGGGGTGCCCACCTGGTCACGACCTGGGTCGGCTGGCCCACCGTCATTCACGAATGGACGATCTTTGTCAGTTTCGGACTGGCCGTCGCCGTCGGGTTGTTCTTCGGCATCTATCCGGCCGCCGCCGCCGCCCGCCTCGATCCCATCGAGGCGCTAAGGCACGAATAACCGCTCAGCGACGTCCAGGAACCGACCGCTCGTGCCGCCGTTCACAATCATTCCTTCAAGAGACGCAGATTTTTTCGCTTATTTCGTGCCGTTTTGCTTGACCCCGCGTGGCCGGACAGTTCAATGTGATGTATACTAACAGTGGCAGTTGACTCCCCGCACGATCTCCCCGACGCAACGCCCCGAAAGGGCGGGTTGACAACTTCAAGTGCTGAAAGCCGCAGTGGCCAAAGCACGGCCCGACTGAACGGTTGGCCCCGTCCCGAGCGAGACCACCGGTCAGATGGAGGTTGCAGCCGAACCGGACGGTACGCGGTATCGTCTGAATAAGTGAGGCGTCGGTCGTTTGACGGGTCCCGCCGGCCCGTCGAGGCCCGTAAGGCCAGGGAGTCAGTACCATGGAAACCGCCCAGACAACCAACCGGCAGGGAATGCCCTCGTCTGCATTGGCGGCTCACTCGTTGGTCGAACAGTTGAAGCCGAAGCTCGCCGATGCCGATCGTGGTCTGCTCGCCATCGTGTTGACCGAGCCGGGCGAGTTCATCGACCACGACCTTTTCCGCAAGCGCAACGTCGAGACCATCCTGTTCGGAGCGCCGATGGCGCTGCGGCCCGGGCAGACCCGCTTCGTCGACCGACCGATGTGCGATCTGGACTTCGACGCCATCACCGAGGAAACCAGCCTGACCACGGCCCAGGAGATCTTTCTGTTCCAGCGGTTCAACTACGCCCGTCGGCGGGTGGTGCAGCTCGTCGGAGCCGTCCGAGCCAACCCGACGTTGGAGACGGTCTGCCAGTTGCTCGCCTGGACCCATCGGGCCATGGACGCCCGGGCGCAACTGGCCCGGGCCAACCTGCCGTTGGTGCTGGCCATGGCCAAGCGGACGCGGCTCAGCGGGCTGGACTTCAACGAGTTGATCAGCGAGGGCAACTATGCCCTGCTCCGCAGCGTTGACAAGTTCGACTGCTCCCGCGGGTTCAAGTTCAGCACCTACGCCTGCCGGGCGATCCTCAAGAGCTTCTCGCGGGTCGCCATGCGGGCCAGCCGATACCGCGGCCAGTTCCCGACCGAGTTCGACCCGACCCTCGAAAAGAGCGACTACATGGAGCGTCGGCGCGACGACATCGAGGGTCAATGCGTCGATGAGATCCGCGAGATCCTGGACCACAACCGGGCCGAACTCAGCGACATCGAAAAGCGGGTCATCCGCGAGCGGTTCGCCCTGGACGCCCCCTGCCTGCCCGCCAAGCCCAAGACGCTCGAGCAGGTCGGGGCCATGATCGGCGTGACCAAGGAGCGCGTCCGCCAGATTCAGAACAAGGCCCTGGCCAAAATCCGCCTGATCCTCGAGGACTCGCTGGCGGCCTGACGTTCGCCGCCCTGCGCGTCCCCAGTGCATCCTCCTCACCAAGCCCAGGAACCCAAGTCCCTGGGCTTGTGCGTTACCGGGTGTCCGCCGGTGGCTGCCGACCGATTGCCGCTTTGCGAGTTGCGACTTTTGAACTCGCCGCGTCGCCGTGTCTCCGCGTCGCCTCCCCCGTCATTTCCCGAGCCCCGAAGACCGAGTCCTAAGAATCTGGCCGTTCTTTCGGGCGTCGGCCATGCGTCCGCGTTTCGAGCTTGCCGTCGTCCGTGCAGGTGTAGTCCACGTGCTTGGTGTCCGCGTAGGTCTTGCGGGTGAGCAGGCCGGTGCCCTCATCGTAAGCCCAGGTGGTCTCATCGGCGTCGCCGGGGGAACCCGGCCAGGTGGAGCCGGTCCAGCCCGCCCCAATAATCGAACCTGTCCCGTTTTCCGGTTGCGCGGTTGCGGTTTTCCGGTTGCGAATGCTCGAACGGGCCGTCACCTGACTGGAGGGACCGTCCTGACCGCCGGAGAATGACATGTCCATGCAACGGGGGGAGCAAAGCTGTACAATGACCGAACACGGCTCCGCGGCGTACCCGGGCGCGCTCATAGGGGCAATCTCGGCTGATGGGTGCCCATCGGACGCCCGGCTGTTGAGGCGGGAGAAATCGTGAGCCATTCGTGGATGAATCGGGCGGGGTGCGCTGGATGGGCCGCCCTGGTCGCGGGCCTCGCGGGCGGAGGGCCGCTTTCTGCGTCTCCAGGCGGAGGACTGGAGTGGGCGAGTTATCTGGGCGGTTCCTTGTACGATCATGTCCGCGACGTCACCACCGACACCCAGGGTAACGTCTATCTGACCGGAGGCACGGAGTCGGCCGACTTCGCGGTCACTCCCGGCGCCTATCAGACCGTTCACAACCGCGGCCTGGCTCCCGACAACGCCAGCATCCAGGCGTTCGACGTGTTTGTCGTGAAGCTCGATCCCAACGGAAATCGGCTCTGGTCCACGTTCCTGGGAGGGCGAAACTACGATCGGGCGTATGCGATCGAGGTGGCCGGCGATGGATACATCTATGTTGCCGGGCGGGCGGGCAATGGTTTTCCGGTGACCGCCGGGGCGTTTCAGACCACCTTCATGGGTGGGCAGGAAGCCGACTTCTACGGCCCGCAAGATGGTTTCATCGCGAAACTCTCGCCGGATGGATCGACGCTCGTATGGGCCAGCTACTTCGGAACATCCGATACGCGGATTATCCGGGATATCGCGATCGACGCAGCCGGCGATGTCTACCTCGCCTCCGGCTACTCCTCCGGCAGCTATCCGGCCGGGGTGGCCGCAGCCTTTAACAACACGCCCAAGGGAGGCATGGACGCCGTAGCGGCCAAGGTGAAGTCCGATGGATCCCAGGTTTTGTGGGCAACCTATCTGGGCGGCTCAGCCAACGAGATTCCGGAAAACTCCGTCCGGATCGACAATAGCGGACGACTTTACCTCCTGACCTCCAGCCAGTCGGCGGGTGCGGCGACGCCTGGAGCGTACGATACCAGTCTGGCCGGCCCGGCCGATTTTTTTCTGGTGCGGTTGCAGCCGGCGGATGGCACGCTCCTCTGGGCCACTTATGTCGGCGGCTCCCAGGGCGAGGGGCTCGAGACACATGAGCTGGCGATCGACAACCAGGGCAACCCCATCATCGGGGCGGTCACGACCTCGACCCTGAATTACCCAACCACGCCGGGGGCTTTCGATACAACACACAATGGCCTCGGCGGCGCCGGAACCGGGCAAGGCACCAACTACCCCGGCGACGTGGCTGTCTCCAAGATTTCCGCGGACGGGACGCAGTTGCTCGCCAGCACGCTCGTGGGTGGCCGATGGGGTGAGAGCGGAGAGGGTTTTGCGGGTGTCGATGCGGCTGGCCGTGTATACCTGACCGGTGGAACGTTCTCCGACAATTTCCCGGCCACCTCCGATGCCTATCAGGCCCTGCCGCCGGCCAATCTCAATGCCTTCGTGATCGTGCTTTCGCCTGACCTCGACTACCTGCTGTATTCAACCTATCTGGGCGGGAGCAACTGGGATGTCTGCCGGGCGGCGACGGTCGCGCCTGACGGCACTGTCTACGTGGCGGGCGAGACGGTCTCGACGAACTGGCCAACCCTCAATCCGCTTCAACCATCTTACGGCGGAGGCAACGCCGATGGCATGATCGCCAAGCTCAAGTTCACCCCGGTTGCACCGATCATTGCCGAGGTGTCGCCGGATCCGAAGCGGATTCCGGCCGGCCGCGAATACCTGGAGGCGCTCGGTCTTGCCCAGGGAACACCACCGTTCGCATGGTCGATCGTTCAATCGCCCGCGGCGGCCCAGGTGGACACCCGCGGGCGAGTGAGCGGCTGGACACCGTCGACCGGCAATATGGGCATGACGTTCTCGTTCTCGGTTCGGGCCGGCAATTTAGAAGGGTCCGACACGGAGGCCTGGCAGGTGACGGTGGAGTCCATCGCCGACCTCGACGACGATGATGACGTGGACGTGAGCGACTTCGGTGTCATGCAACAATGCTTCTCTGGGGGTGCGGCCCCGGCCGGCCCCGGCTGTGCAGGACCTGACCTCGATAGCGACGGTGACGTGGACGCCGCCGACTTCAACCTCTTCCTGCCGTGCATGAACGGGGCCGAACGCCGCCCGGGATGTTGAGCGCCGCGGAAGCCGGGGGCTGGCTGAGGCCAGAATCGGGGTATTCAGAGCCCCGAGTGCAAGCGAGCGGGTCGTGTCTACCTGTCGCTGGCGCCCTGGGCGCTGACAGGCCCACTTCGGTGCGGCCGCCCAGACCGTCACGCATCCCAATCGCGGGGGTCCGTGACATTTGGGGCCGGGGTCTTCAGGACCAAGGAGACTTGTTGCCGTTCTTTCGTCCTTTCCAGGCGGAGGCGTCAACAAGTTGACGCGGTCCTTTGGAAAGAATGCCTCCTGCCTAAGCTGTCACGGGGCCCAATAGCGGGTCCGAGCCCGGGCCGCGTTGACCCGCGCCCGGCTTGGTCCGTATAATCAGCATGTTGAGGTAACTCCCATGCGGGTCACTATTAACGGCACCGACCGGGACATCCGGCCCGCATCGACGGTCGCCGAGTTGGTGGCCGACTTCAACCTCCAGCCCAAGTTCGTGGCCGTCGAAGTGAACTGCGACCTTGTTCCCCGCCGCGAGTACTCGGTGACCCGGCTGAACGAGGGCGACGAGGTGGAAATTGTCACCCTCGTCGGAGGTGGATGATGGCTGAGACGTTCCGCGTCGGCCCGTTCGCGCTGCGCTCCCGCCTGTTTGTCGGCACGGGCAAGTACGCCAACTTCGACCTCATGAACGCCTGCCTGGAGGCCTCCGGCTGTCAGGTCGTGACGGTGGCCGTGCGCCGCGACGTGTTGAGCCCCGAAGGCGGCAAGCGGCCGCAGACCCTGCTCGACGCCCTGGACACCAGCAAGTACATCATTCTGCCGAACACCGCCGGCTGCTTTTCCGCCCAGGACGCCGTCCGGGCCGCCCGGCTGAGCCGGGAGCTGCTCGAGGGCCTCGACAACCCCGGCGGCCGGTGGGTCAAGCTGGAGGTTCTGGCCGACAAGCGCACCCTGCTGCCCGACCCGGTCGGCTCGTTGCAGGCCACCGAGCAGCTTGTCAAGGAGGGCTTCGCCGTTTTGGTCTACACCTCCGACGACCCGGTCATCGCCAAACGACTCAAGGAGGCGGGGGCCACCAGCGTGATGCCGGCCGGCTCGCCCATCGGCAGCGGCCAGGGCGTGCTCAATCCGAACAACATCCGGATCGCCCTCGAGTATCTCAAGGAGAACGACCCTGACTACCCGGTCATCGTCGATGCCGGCGTGGGGACCGCTTCGGACGTGACCATCGCGATGGAGCTGGGTTCGGACGGGGTGCTGCTCAACACGGGCATCGCC
>JACQVT010000525.1 GCA_016209665.1 Planctomycetota bacterium
GCTCCCGGGTCTCGTCGGGCAGCTCAACCTCAGCACGGGCCGGCTGACGGTCGATGCCCGCACGTTCTCCGCGACCCTGGGCGGCCTGCTGCACATCCAGGCCACGGGGGCCCACCTGACCGTCGATCCCCATGCGCCCGACGACGCCGAGCTGCTGCGAATCGACAACGCGGTGGCCACGCTGGACGCCCTGACGGCCGGCGGGCTCACGCCGACCGTCGACTTCGACACCTTCGGCCTCCGCCAAGACGGGCGCTTCTTCCTCTCCGGTGCGGAGCTGCGGCTCCCCGCGGGATACACCAACGCCCTGGGCATTGCCGGCTTCATTCCCCTCGAGCTTCAGTCTCTCCGCATCGATTTCCCCGATCCCGACGACCTCAACGTCTTCGTCCTTGGCGTGACAGGCCGCTTCCTGATCGACGAGCTAGACAACCTGCTGCCGTTCACGCCGATCATCCACATCGGCGATCCGGACCAGATCGGGCAGGCCGGCGACGGCGTGCGGTCCATCGGCCCCGGGGACAATGGAACTTTCGATTTCGACCTGGACGTGCTGTCCCTTCGGGACGGCGTGATCGCGCCACGGAACTTCGGCCCGATCACGCTGGGCATCCAGGGGCTCCAGGTCGGGACCGTGCGATTCGATGGACAGGTCACACTCGGGGGGTATCAAGACGGCGAATTCCAGGACGATCTGGCTGGCTTCCTTCGGATCGTGGCGTCGGACGACGCGGGATCCTTGAACTCCCTCCTGGAGATCCTGCCGACGAGCACTCTCGCGATCGATGAAACCGGCGCCAGGCTCGACTTGGACGCCGAGCTGACGGTCAACGGTGGCGGCGGGCAGGGGGCGACCCTTCGGTTCGGCCTGCTCATCGACGCCACGCGTCAGGCCGCGCCGCCGTTCGTTCGCATCGACCGATTCGAGCCTTCGTTCGAGAGGCTGGCGATCAACATCATCGTCATCGACATCGGGGACTTCCTGCGGTTTACCGCCCGGGACGTGGTCTTCACACCCAATCCGGGTCCGGGCCAGCCCATCGCCACCCTGGGGAATGTCCTGGTCGAGTTCCTGACCTTCCCAGCGCTTACGACGGGCACCATCGACAACCTCAAGCTCTTCGACGACCCTGCAGTGGAGGGCGACCGCCGCGTCGAGATCGGAACGCTCGCGCTGGATGTCAGTGGCGTGGCCATCAACGCGGATCCGGTGCTCCTGGAGGTGAACCATCTCCAGCTCGCCACCCATGACCTGGTTGTGAACCTGGAGACCGGGTTCTTCAACGCGGATGGCATCGAACTGAACGCAGATGTGGCGATCCACCTGGGCGAGTTCCTCACGCTGCGGAGCGCGGCCCAGATCGACTTCGACGCGGGGCCGAACGAACTGGCGGTCCAGTTCGCGCAGATCGGTGTCGAATTCAACGACGACTTCCCGGTGTTCAACGGCTGGGGGGCGAGTGCCGGCAACATCGGCGTCCGGCGCGACGGGACCATCGTGGCGCTCCCCGCCTTCTTCATCGACATTGCCTTCCCCGAGGACACCCTCTTCGGCCTCCCCGCCTGGGTGCCGCTGCACGTGACCCGCGCCGGGATCCGGTTCCCGAACCAGGGCGATCCCGATGAAGAGTTTGTGATCGAGAACCCGGCTGACTTCCGCGTGGTGTTCGACGCCGACTTCGGCGGCAAAGGGATCCCGTTCGAGGCGGGGGTGACGGGGCTCGAGGTGGATCTCGGGATTCTCACCGGGCAACGCCCGGGATTCCCCATCACCAACCTCGATGCCATAAGCTTCGGGGTCACCGAGCCGCTGATCCTGGGGCCGGTCACCGTGGCCGGCGGCTTCAAAATCGGGTTCACGCCAGTCGAAAAGAATTTCTACCTGGACATCCGCGGACTCTTCGGCCTCGAGGGGCTCGGCGATATGGGCGCCCGCCTCCTCATTGGAGAATTCGGACCGATCGCGGGCGAACTGATCGTGCCTACCCCCATTCCCCTCGGGCCGACGGGCTTGGTACTCAGCAGCATCAGCGGCGGCCTGGTATTCGGGCAGGAGCCGGGGGAGTTCAACGATGCGTCGGAGATCACCCGGTCGGATATCCCAGGACTTCCGGGAGGCATCGGGAACGTCACAACCTTGGTCGATGCTGCAGCGAACGATGGGGTCGATCTCTGGGTACAACCCGTCACCC
>JACQVT010000535.1 GCA_016209665.1 Planctomycetota bacterium
ATCATGCAGGAGGGCGACGTGCAGGTCATGTTCCAGTCCCGCGCCAGCTTCACTGCAGAACTGCCGATACCGGCTGACCGACCCGTCGGCGGTTCGATCGTGCTGTACGTCGAAACTGCCGACGCAAAGCCGCTCTACGAGAGACTGAAAGGCAAGGTGAGCGTGCTTTCGGATCTGCATGACACGTTCTACGGCAAGCGGGAGTTCTATATCCAGGACTGCAATGGCTACATCCTGGGGTTTGCCAGTGACCTGCCGGCTCAGGACATCAGCGGGGCCCAAGCGAGTCCGTAGCGATGCGGGGTTTGATGGCCGCGAGTCGATCAGCAGGAAGGGGCGCCAAAAGGGCAGAACAGGTCCCTACATGGTGCTTCGGAACGAAACTGATACCCGTCTCCTTCGAGCGCCAAGTACGCCTTGGCAAAAACTTCCTCGGCGGCACGCAGTTCCACCGCCCCGTCATCTACCTCGCGGCACCTTCTGCGGATTGCTTCGATCCACGCGGGAGAGAGCTTCTCGCCCGGCTCCGCGTCCAGGCTCTCGATGAGCTTTTCCGCGATAAAGGCGCGAGCCTGTGGCGGAAGCCGCAGCGCTTCAGACACAACCTTGTCCACTGGTGTGCTCATATCAATAGGATACACCTGCTCGAACCGTTTCTGCAGGGCCGATTGACCCGGGCCCTGCGGATCGAATCCCTGACAGCTCGGACGTGCCATGCGTCCTATGGAACGTCGACAGCTTGCTGCGGCGGTCATTCGAGGGAGGAGATACCGGGGTCCGGTGCTGTTCCCTCGGCCGGCTGGCATTGACTCCGGCGGCTTGATCGCAAGATCGCCAGGACGACCAGGGCGATGGCCGCAGCGCTCAACAGGACGACCTGAGCGACCGACACCGGGCCGAGCATGAGCGTGTTCTTGCGGTCGCCGCGCCAGAGTTCAACCAGCGACCGGCCCAGGCCATACAGCAGCACGAACCACGGCAGCATCAGCCCTCGCCAGGCGGGCCGATCGAGGAGGACGAAGGCGACCAGGATCATCGTCAGCACGATGATTTCGTACACTTGTGTCGGATGAAGAGGCGTACCGGCGGGGGCCGAGCCGCCAGGCGGGAATCGGAACGCCCAGGGCCAGTCGCACGCGCGGCCATGACAGCAATCCTGGCACAGACAGCCGAGCTTGGCCAGGATCATCGGCAGGGGCAGCGACCAGGCGATCGCGTCCATCGCCGCTCCGCGGCGGGCGGTGAGCAGGCAGGCGAGCGGCACGGCCATCGCCAGATAGGCCAGCGGCCCGCCCCACATGCCGCCCTGCATGTAATGGGCGGTGCTGACCAGCAGCCGCGGCCGCAAACCGCCGTGCAGGACATCGAACAGCGCCTTGGCTCCCACAGTCATGCCGACGACGAAGCACAACCCGAGAGCCGCCGCGATGTACCAGCGGACCTGCACGCGCCGGCCGAACAGCAGAATCAGCACGAAATGCAGGGCGATGGCCCCGAAATACAGGATGCCGTAGGTGGGGATCGGGCCGACCTTGGGGAACATCGTTCGTTCCTGTCGTCGCTCGACGCCGACGGGCGTGACGGTCATGTGGCCCAGCCGCCCCCGGCTGGGTGCACCGGGTGGTCGAAAGTACAGTCGAGGGCGACTGTGCCACAACCTGTTGCCGCGGCCGAGCCGACGGACATCCACGGTTGTACAGTTGTCAGTCTGCGCCGGCAAGTTATCATGCCCGCATACCGCTCCCACCGCCCCGGCCACAAGCCGGAGCCTTTCTCGTCCCTGTACGGACGAGGGATGAACGATGAGAGATGGGAGCGTGTGTGAGGAAGACGTTTCCGAACCGCGCCCGTCAGGAAGCGGACTGCGGCGGACGACACCCGGAGCCCACGATTCCGCTCCCTCACGGTCGCGGTTCCGACAAGCCGGGGATTTCTCACACACCCTTTGAGGGGCGGACTGCGAGGACGTCATCGTGGTGAAAAAGTGGAACGCGGGCGTGATCGGTTGCGGCTCGATTGCCCAGGCCCTGCATCTGCCGGGGTACGCCAAGCATCCGGCGGTGGACCTGGTGGCGGCGTGCGATCCGGTTCGGCAGCGGCACGCCGAGGCCGAGCGGTTCTGCGTGCAGCGGATGTACACCGACTACCGCGAGATGCTCGCCCGGGAGCAACTGGACGTCGTGTCGGTGGCGAGCCCCAACCGTTTCCATGCCGAGCACGCGATCGCCGCCCTCAATGCCGGAGCCCACGTCCTGCTGGAGAAGCCGGCGGCCCTCAGCATGAAGGAGATCGCCGCCATCAAGGCGGCGGTGAAGAAAAACAAGCGGATCCTGATGGTCGGGTATTCGCACCGGTTCCAGCGCGGCAACCTGAAGGCCAAGAAATTGATCGACGCCGGGGCCATCGGCGAGCCGTACATGATCCGCGTCCGTTTCGCCCACATGGGGCCGCTGCCCGGCTGGGCCAAGAGCGACTGGTTCTACCGGCCCGAACTGGCGGGCGGCGGAGCCATGCTCGACATGGGTATTCACGCCATCGACCAGGCGATCTGGCTGGTCGGGCCGGTCCGCGGCGTGCAGGCCATGCAGGCCACGCTCCGCAAGGAAATCCGCGTGGACGACAACGCCCTGCTGCTGCTGGAGTTCGCCGGCGGGCGGGCCCTCGGTTACATCGACGTGGGCTGGACGAGCCCGGCGGGCTTCGTGGGCCTCGAGGTCATGGGCGATAAGGGCGTCATCCTGATCGACTACGCCCAGGGCATGTACCTGACCACCGGCAAGGTGACGGCCAACGTCAAGGCGAGGATGGTCCGCAAGACCCGGCTGATCGACCCGGCCCCGACGACGGGCGGCTGGCCGGCCGAGGTGCCCGAGTTGATCAAGCACATTCGCATGGGCAGCGACCGCGGCCACGGCATCGACGCCGGCGGAGCGGCCCTGGCCGTGGCCCTGGCCGGCTACGAATCCGCCCGCACGGGCCGACGCGTGAAAGTGGCGAAGGGTCTCTGACAGCATTTGTGGGACCGGCTTCCAGCCGGTCCAATGGACCGGCAAGATGCCGGTCCCACACAGGGTTTTGTCGGTGTTCCCACCTCGCGCGGTTGATTCCCGCATCAGTGTGGATGCAGGTGGCGGAGGATGTGAGGGCACTCGAGCTTGTGTTGGAGCATCAAGGGTTCGTCCGACAGCAGGCGGACGGTCGGCCCTTCGGCGACGACGGCGCCGGCGTCCAAAACCAGCACGCGGGAGCAAAGCTCGACCACCAGTTCGAGGTCGTGGGTGGCGATGAGCTTGGTGATGGGAATCTGCCGCAGGAGTTCCTTCAGTTCGCGGCGGGTGTAGGGGTCCAGCTCGCTCGTCGGCTCGTCCAGGACGAGGATGCTGGGCTCGCAGGCCAGCACGCCGGCCAGGCACACGCGGCGCTTCTCGCCGCCGCTCAGGTGATGGGGGGCGCGTTTCTCGAAACCTTGCAGTCCGACGCGGGCCAGCGAGTCGGCGACGCGGCGGCGCACTTCGGCCTCGCACAACCCGAACTGCTGCGGGCCGAACGCCACGTCCTCGAACACCGTCGGGCAGAACAACTGGTCGTTGGGGTCCTGGAACAGCAGACCGACCTGCCGCCGGACCTTGTGCAGGTTGTCGGGCGTCAGGGGCTCTCCGCCGACGCGGACCCGGCTGGAGTCGCGCGGATGCTCGGGCAGCAGGCCGTTGAGATGCAGCAGCAGCGTGCTCTTGCCCGCGCCGTTGGGGCCGATGAGCCCCACGCACTCACCGGGCGCCACCGCGAAAGTCACGTCCCGCAGGGCCTCCGTGCCGTCGGCGTAGTGGAACGAGAGGTTGGAAACCTCGATGGCCGGGGTCATTGCCACCCCCGCGCGCACATGGCCGCATAGACCCGCTCGGCCCGCTCGCTCGCGCGGACGAAGAGCTGACTCACCACCGTGGCCAGCGTTCTCCACTCCCGGCGTCGTTTCGGGGCGAACGTGCGGCTCGCCCGGGCCCGCTTCATGCGCTGGCCCTCGTCGAGCAGGACGAACAAGTAGCGATACATGAGGGCCAGCGTGGAGATGAGCAGCCCGGGCACATGAAGAGACTTCAAGACTCTCAGCAGTTCCGCGAAAGGCGTGGTGTTCGACAGGAGGATCATCGCCAGCAGGCACAGGGTGCACCGAGCGATCAGGAGCAGCATGAGCCGCCACCCGCCGGGCTGGAAGAGTGCCAATAAAGCGACTCCCAACACGAACGGTTCGAGCAGAATCAGCCGCCGCAACAGGAAGGCCGGGGGGATTCGGCTCAGCGCGGCCACGGCCACCAGGAACGCGGCGGGGAACAGCAGGGTGAATGGGTTCGTCGCCGGCAGCAGCAATACCAGCATCACGAGCGCGGCCGCGGCGGCGAGCTTGGCCCCGGCCGGCAGGCGATGGATCATACTGTCGGACCGACTGTGTCGATCGAGGAAGTCCTGGCGCACGGCACTAAGCTTACTGCGGTGGGGCGATGTCGGCCACATCCTTAGGGCCGGACTTGGGGACGAGGGCCCGGGCCAGCAGCCACGAGAGGCCGAAGACCACGAGCGTGCCAACGGCGCCGGCCAGAGACGTACCCAGCTTCACGCGCGAGATTCGTTCGATCTTGTACTCCGGCATCAGCGCGGGAACGACCACTGTGGCCTGGCTGTCGAAAGCCAGTTTCTCGGCCGTCTGGTCCAGGCCGTCGGGCGATTCGGACGCGAAGGGCGAGATGAACACCGCCAGCCCCAGCGCGATCAGCAGGCCGTAGGCGGCCACCGCGCCGTACGGCCGAGAAGAAGCAGAGCCTGTCGGCTCGACGATCAGTTCCGGACGCGCCTGGGCGACGGCCGTCAGCACCAGGGCCGTGATGAGTCCCTCCCCGATGCCGATGAGCATGTGCACGCCGGCCATGGTGGGGAAGGCGACGGACCAGCGGACGGTATGCGATGCGGCCAGTTCGCCGGCGCAGGCAATCGACGCCAGGACGGTGCTGCACCAGGCGGCGAACGCCGCGGCCAGCACCCGTCCGAAGAGGCCCTTGAACGCCCGGCTGACTCCGTAGTAGACCGCCCAGCCGCCGACGGCGCCGACGAGGGCCATGTTGAAGATGTTGGCCCCCAAGGCCGAGATGCCGCCGTCGGCGAACATAAGGCACTGCACGATGAGCACGGCGGAGATCACGATCACCCCCGCACTCGGTCCGAGCAGCACGGCGGTGAGCACTCCGCCGACGAGGTGGCCCGAGGTCCCGCCGGCGACGGGAAAGTTCAGCATCTGGGCGGCGAAGACGAACGCCGCCGACAGGCCCAAGAG
>JACQVT010000536.1 GCA_016209665.1 Planctomycetota bacterium
GGATTCTGACGCCCCGGGTCCTGATCGCGGCAGTCCGCTTCCTGACGGGCGCGGTTCGGAAGGCACTCCTCACACACGCTCCCAGACGCCCGCCACGCTCCCCGGCAACTTCCCGGCGTTCACCACGACTCAGCCCGCATCGGCCGCCGAGTGGGACCAGCGCCGAGTCGACCTCCGCCGCACGCTGTGGCGTCTGCTCGGCAAGCTGCCCCCCACGTTCGTGCCCAAGGCAACAACCATCGAGCGTCAGGCTCGCGATGGCTGCATCATCGAGAAGTTCTCGTTCGACAACGGCGCCGGCGACACCGTCTTCGGCTACCTGGTCCTGCCGACCGGGCGGTCGGGCCGCGGACCGGCGATTCTCTACCACCACTACCACACCAGCCAGGCCCGCGTCGGCAAGGAGGAACTCATCACCCCGTCGCTCGGGGCCATGCCCGGCCTGGTGCCCGGCGAGGCCCTGGCCCGGGCCGGCTACGTGGTCATGTGCATCGACGCCTACGGCTTCGGCCAGCGACGCTTCGACGGCCCCGGGGGTGAGAAGGAGAACGGCAACCAGACCGAGGAGTCTCTGTTCAAGATGTTCCTGTGGCAGGGCCGCTCGCTGTGGGGCATGACCGTTCGAGACGATATATTGGCACTCAACTGCCTGTCCGGCCGGCCCGAGGTCGACCCGGCCCGCGTGGGGGCGATGGGTTTCAGCAAGGGGGCCACGCGCACGTGGTGGCTGGCGGCCCTGGACGACCGGGTCCGGGCCGCGGTCAGCGTCGGCTGTCTCACCCGTTATCAGACGCTGCTCGCCCGCGGCGGCCTGCGTTTCCACAGCATAGACTACTTCGTCCCCGGCGTGCTGGCCGAAGGCATCGACGCCGAAGCCATCGTGGGCCTCATCGCCCCCCGGCCGCACCTCACGCTCACGGGCGAGAGCGACGAGGGCTCGCCCGTCGAGGGTGTCCGCACCATCAACCGGTTCCAGGAGGACCTCTACCGCCTTTACGGCCACCCGGAGGCCTTCCGCGGCATCATCTACCCCGACACCGGCCACGCCTTCACCACTGAGATGTGGCAGGAAACGCTCCAATGGCTCCAGCGTCACCTCGCCACCCGGTATAATCACCCATAGATGCTCCACCACCGTTCCAGCGCCGACGAGCCGCGGGCTTTATCCCCGCGCACCCGCGCCCTCCTCAGGGTCGTCCCGCTCGCGGTCCTGTTGGCCACACCCGCGTTGCGAGGCGCCGACGTCGATTCGCCTTATGGCGTGACCGCCTTCGTCCCCTCGCCGACGCGCTGGGACCGCATGGCCGGCGCCGGCATCGGCTGGGCCCGCTGCGACTTCTCCTGGCGCATGGTCGAGACCGCCCCGGACGTCTTCAATTGGTCGACCACGGATGAGGAGGTGGCCCAGGCCAACGCCCGCGGCATCCGGATCTACGCCGGTCTGGGCTACACGCCCGCCTGGGCCTCCAACGGCGGTCGATCGCAGGACCCGCCGCGCGATCCCGCCGACTGGTACGACTACGTCTATCGCTGCGTCAGCCGCTACAAGGCCTCCGTCCACCACTGGGAGCTGTGGAACGAGCCGAACATCAGCGGCTTCTGGGCCGGGACCCGGACTCAATACATCAACAACATCCTCAAGGTCGCCTCCGACGCCGCCCACGCCGCCGACCCCGACTGCATGGTCCTGGCCCCGGAGATTTCCGAGTGCTGCAACAGTTCGGACTGGCTGCGGGACGTCTTGCAGCAGGCCGGCGACAAGGTCGACATCATCGCCGTGCATCGTTACGGCGGCGGGGACATTCCCAGCGGCCGGATCTCCGGCATCGACAGCCAGCACAGCTACATCGTCTCGCTGGGCTACGGCAACAAGCCCTTCTGGATCACCGAGTGCGGGTGGGAGTCCGACTCCGCCGGCATGACCGAGCAGAAGCAGGCCGACTACCTCACGCAGATGCTCGCCGGCATGACCGCCCGCTCGACCTGGTGGCACACGTTCTTCTGGTACCAGATCTGGGAGGGGCCGACCGGCCGGGCCGGCCTGCTCTGCCAGGATGAAACTCCAAAACCCTCCTGGTACGCCTATCGCGACTACACCGCCGCCCACCCGGCCCCGCAGCGGGTCTCCGTCAACCTCAGCACCGCCGACATCTACGACGGCATCACCCGCGTCGTCGTCGGCGACGGCGACACCGTCCCCGCCACCCAGGCCAACCGCGCCTGCCGCCGAAACGACAACCCGGCCGAGGATTACTA
>JACQVT010000540.1 GCA_016209665.1 Planctomycetota bacterium
CGTCATGGTCAAGCCCGCCCTCAACTACCTCGACATCATCTGGCGCGTGAAGCGGCAGTTCGGCCTGCCGACGGCGGCCTACCACGTCAGCGGCGAGTTCAGCATGATCAAGGCCGCCGCCGCCAACGGCTGGATCGACGAGAGGGGCGCCGCCCTCGAAGCCACCACCGCCATCGCCCGCGCCGGCGCCGACCTCATCATCACCTACTACGCCAAGGACCTGGCCACGTGGCTGCGAGAAATGGTATAATCGAGCGGCGGGGAGCAGGGGTCGGCCGTTGAACAGAGACGACCTCCAGGAGCTTGCGCGGATACGACTCAACGAGGCGAAGCTCCTACTGGACGGCAGCGCATATGATGGAGCGTACTATCTGGCAGGGTACGCAGTCGAATGTGCGATCAAGTCGTGTTTGGCAAGGAAGACCAGGCAGTACGACTTCCCCGATAGGGAGACGGTTGTCAAGAGCTACACACACAACCTTGAGCAACTCCTGGATTTGGCGGGGCTGCGGCAGAGGCTTGCGGACGCGCCTCCTGGACTGAAGCGAAACTGGAACATAGTTCAGGACTGGAACGAAGCTGCCCGGTACGAGCGGAAGTCGCCCAAAGATGCTCAGGATCTGTATGGTGCCGTAGCGGATCGTGATCATGGGGTGCTCGCATGGTTGCAAAGATACTGGTAGATGACAACATCACCGCGGGTCGAAGACTGATCGAGGAGCTTGACCGCGAGATGGATATTCCCGCCGCCCTCTGGCTTTACCTGCCCGAGCCTGATCGGTGGCGACTGGTCCTGGCCAGTGACGAGGTGGAGTCAAACGGTCCGCGCGCCGTTTACGCTCACGTTCAGGAAGTCCTGTCGAGGATGGAGGACGAACAACTACCCAGGTTCGAGGACATCTCGGTGGTGAGCCCGCGGGACCGGGTGATTCAGGCAATCGCCAGCGCGGTGAAAACGGGCCGGGGCTTCTCGAAGATCCGTCTGACCGGCAACTCCCTCAACAATACCTACATTGACGACGCGGTGGTCTACCGGATGGATGTGCGCTGACCAAAGGACTGGAAAAGTTGGGCCAGTTCACGGCCACCAGGAGGGCAATCGGAATGCTGTGGCAATGATCTGTCCGGCCAGGCAGGACCTGCCGAAACGACTCCGAATCCGAGGGCTGCTTTGGCCATGACCTCGGGACCGTCTGCCGGCGACCGATCGTGGGCGGTCCTCGCCCACTGCAGTGCCCGGATGGTATAATGAGTTGGTCGGCACATACGGAGAACGGACCATGACGCGGATGGAACTCAGATCGCGGATCGGGGCGGACGGTGTTCTGACGGTCACCGTCCCCATGGGAGTCACGGAGGCCAACCGCGAGGTCATCGTGACCGTGGAGGCCGTCGAGCCGTCGCTTCGCTCACCAGTGGACAGGGAAACCTGGCAGCGGATCGTCGAAGAGACATCCGGCAGCATCCAGGATCCAACCTTCTGCCGCCACGAGCAGGGCGATTACGAACAACGGGAAGCGTGGGAATGAGATATCTGCTGGACACGAACACCTGCATCGCTCACCTGAAATCCCCTCCTCAATCACGTGTCACTCGACGGCTCGCCGAGATCGAACCGGGCGGCGCGGTCTTGTGCTCAGTCGTCAAGGCCGAGTTGATCTATGGTGCGCTGCGCAGCCGGGAAGTCGATCGCAATCGGCGCCAACTCGATCGGTTCTTCGGCAGCCTGGTCTCGCTTCCGTTCGATGACCGCGCCGCCGAGGCATACGGCCGCATCCGATCCGAACTCGCTGCGATGGGCACCCCGATCGGTCCCAACGATCTCATGATCGCCGCCATCGCACGGGCAAACGACTTGACCCTGGTGACACACAATACCTCGGAGTTCGGCAGGGTGCCTGGTCTTGGCATCGAGGACTGGGAAGCGTAGCCGAGGCCATCGGCTCCCTGTTCCTTGTGGGGACAAGACAGGTACACCGGCGGTTACGCCGGGTGGCTGTAGCGTTCGGCCTCCTCGTCGAACTCGAAGGCGGCCTTGGCCATGATGATGGGCCGGTCGCGGGCGACGCTGACGAGCAGGCCGACGCAGACGAAGCTGGCGACGAGGCTGCTGCCGCCCTTGCTGACGAAGGGCAAGGTGATGCCGGTGATCGGACCGATGCCGACGGTCATGCACAGGTTGGTCAGGGCCTGGAAGGCGATCAGCGTGGTGAGGCCGACGGCGACGAGACGGCCGAACGGATCCTTGGTAACCGTCGCGACGTCCAAGCCCATCACGACGATCGCGGCGTAACAGCACAGCACGATGAGGGCGCCGACGAGCCCCCACTGGTTGGCCACGATGGCGAAGACGAAGTCGTTCTCTCGCTCGGGCAGGAGGAACTCGTTCTCGATGAACGGGCCGTTTGCCCAGCCTGCCCCGAGGACGCCCCCGCTGCCGATGGCCGCCTTGCCGTGGACAAGCTGGTAACCCGCCTGGTCCTCCCATTGCCTCAGTTCGCTGCGCCACTCGGCCGCGGTGGTCTTCGGCGGGCGGAACCACTGCCACTTGTCGGGGTTCGCGTCGAAGTAGGTGCGCAACCGCTGTGTCTGCAAGACCATCCCGACCAGCCGCAGCCGCTGGTAGTCGCGGATATGCAGCCAGAACAGAGGCAGGCACATCGCACCGAGAAGGATGATGATCAGCAGGTGCCGCACCTTGGCCCCGGCCGCGAACAGCATCGCGAACAGCACGGGCAGAAACAGCAGCACGGTGCCCAGGTCGGGCTGGATGATGATCAGGCCCATCGGCACCAGCGTCAGGAAGAACGGGGCCGCCAGCCCGGCAAACGTGCGGTAGTTGCGGCGGTATTTGAGATACCACGCCAGGGCGAGCACATAGGCGATCTTCATCAACTCAGATGGCTGCAACTGGATCGAGCCGATCTCGATCCACCGCCGGGCGCCGTTGCGCTCGGGGATGAACGGCAGGTCGACGCGGGTGTCCAGTCGCAGCGCGGCCAGAATCAGCAGGCAGACGACGAACAGCAGGTACGCCCAGCGGCCCAGCCGCTGGTAACCGACCGCCGCGGCGAGCCACGCCAGGACGAGGCCCACGCCCATGAATCCGAGTTGCTTGACGGCGGCGGAGGCCGGCACCCGCGTCGGCTCGGGCGAGAACAGGGCCTGCATCGTGAGCAGGCTGATGCCGCACAGGACGAGCACGGGCACCAGCAGACCCCAGGCGTGGCGGGAGACCAGGATCGACTTCATCGCCCACCTCCCGCGCCGGCGGCCGTCTCGCGAACGCCGCGATCAACCTGCGGTGGCTGTCCCGATTGCCACATGAGGTAGGCATCCAACATGGCCGTTGCTACCGGGAAGGCCACTTCGCCGCCGTGGCCGGCATATTCGATGACCACGGCGATGGCGATGCCATTCGTCCCCGCGACCACGTCGTCGCGGTAGCGGTTGCGGGGGGCCAGGTATCCGACGAACCAAGCGTGAGTCTCGTATTCCGGTGGAGCCCGGTGATCGCCGATGACGGTTGGCCGGGACTCCGCGGGGTAGCGCTCCAGCAGGCTGCGGAGATTGCGGGCTCGAATCTCCTTGACGCTGCCGTCCGGGAACTTGCAGGGGTAGAACCATTCCGGCGCCCAGGCCTCGGCGCTGCCGGTCTTGCCGAGCAGGACATACTGACCGGGATTGCTGAGCCTGCCGTGGAGAAACGCCGTGCCGCCAGGCTCGTTGACGGCGCGGTACATTCCTTCACGGACCGTCCGCCAGATCGCGTCGCTGACCTTCAGACGGACCGGCGCGGGACGCGGTCTTGGATCGTCAGCCCAGAGGGTCACCGGCTGGTAGGCGCCGCTGGCGATGGTGGCGATCATGTTGGCGGTCTGGATCGGCGTCAGCTCCGTCTGGCTCTGCCCGATCGCGGCGTAGCGGGCCTCGCCATCCGTGCGTCGCGTGGGCAGCCGGCCGCGGGACTCATCGAGCAGCCCCGTGCCGGAGACCTGGCCTAGACCAAACTGCTGCATCCACCAAGCCTCGCGGGTGACACCCATTTTTTCGCCGACGTGATAGAAAAAGATGTTGCAACTGTGTTGAATGGCACCGATCGGATCCATGGGGCCGCGAGTCGATTCGCAACGCCACTTGTGCGGCTGATCGGGGAACAGGCAGCCGTTGCACTCTACGGTATAGCCTGAGGTGATTGTGCCGTCGGCCAGAGCCGAGGCGAGCAGCATCGGCTTGACGATCGAGCCTGGGTTGTAGATCTCGCGGACGGCGCGGAACAGATAGGGCCGTCGGACCTCATCCCGGGGGTCGATCTTCTCGGGGTCGGGGGGGTGGTTGGGGTCGACCGAGGGGTAACTGACCATCGCGATGACGCTGCGGGTAGGGATGTCGAGGATGACCGCGCAGCCGCCGGTGCTGTTGGGGAAGCGCGTCGAAATCTCGCGTCCGAGCTGGGCGTAGAGCGCCTGCTGGAATGCCAGGTCGATGGTCAGGTACACGTCGCGGCCGTTGACGGCGTCGATCGGCGGCTCCAGCGGGCTACCCTGACGGTCCTCGTGGACCTGGCCGCGGCGGCCGCGGAGCCACCGCTCGCCGAGGGCCTCGACGCAGCGGAAGCCGAAGACGTCCTCCGGCTGGTACCGGGCGAGCGGATCGTCGGCGTTGGGGTCGTTGTTCATAGCCTCATCCGTCACGCGGCTTACCCGCCCCACGATGTGACCGACCGCCGGGCCTCCCTCGTAGCGGCGCTGGTGGCTGGCCACTACCTCGACCCAGGGATACGCCGCTAGAGCGACACGGGCGGCCACCTGTTGTTCCTGGTCGAGGTCAACGACAACGGGATGCGGTTGAAGCTCTTCCTGGATCAGGACGTCGATGCCACGCCGCTCGAACACATGCCGCTTGATCCGGCCCACTCGGAACGTGATGCGGTCGACCTCGGCCTGCAGCTCCGGGAGGGGCTTGCCGGTAAGCTGCGAAATCCTCATCCAGGATTCGGCGATCCGCCGCGGGGTGAGTTCGCTCTCCGGCACGTCGATCAGCTTGCACATCCGCCGGCGGACGGCCGCATCGTCGACCATGATTCCGTACTGCACCGCGATGTCCCAGGCGGGAGCGTCGTAGGCGAGCTTGCGGCCGGCGCTATCGAGGATGCTGCCGCGCAGACACGGGAATTGCCGCGGCCGCGTCTTTAGCATGTTCTCCGTGGCCGTCCGGTAGTAGGCCGCGCCGAGCACCTGCAACTGAGCCAGCCTGGCCACCACCGCCAGCGCCGGCAAGGCTAGAAGCACGAGCAGTATCTTGACACGGCGATCGAACATGGGAGAGCTATCAGCTATTGGCTGTCAGCTACTTCTCATTGTGAGGCCAGCAGACCGCGCGTGGGCCGCAGGCCCGTCCACCGGCTCAACCGGATCAACAGCCAGTACAGGTACGGCGCGCAGACGGCGGTGTAGACGCCGGTCATCAGGGCGGGCCAGACGATGCCGCCCTCGCTCACCGTCGTCCCCCAGAGACGATACAGGCCGACCAGCGCGTGAACCGCCGCGGTGAAGGCCAGCGTGATCAAGACCTGCGTGATGGCGTGATCGCGGAACACCACTTGCCGTATCCGCATGATGCCCCAGGCCGCCAGGCCAAAACACAGCGCGTGCACGCCGATGCGGTCGTTGCTCTGCAAGTCCGTGGCCAAGCCGATGATCCACGCGGCGATGGCGGCATCCGGCCACGGCCCCCACAACGCATAATGGACGGCCAGCACCAACATCAGGTCGGGCCGGACCGACTGGATCTGGATCAACGGCGTCGCCGACGTCTGCAAGACGATTGCCGATGCCGTCAGGATGGCGAACGAGGACCACCGCATATCGAGCGGCCATTCTACCGGGACGGGGCGACGGTTGCATGGTCCGGCGCGACCGCCGTCGCGGGCCTGACAACCCTTCCAGGGGTCGCTGGTTCGTGGCACGGATCCAGCGCCGGCTCTGACCGCGACCCGATGGAGCGCAAAGACGGCTCCGGCGCGAGTTCGGCCCGGCTCGGGTCATCGCTCCGCCGGGAGCGGTTGAAAACGGGTTCGCCGGCGGAAAACGAAGCGATTCTTGTGGCACCGCCGCCCCGGCGGTGCTGCCTTCTCGTGGCCCCGCCGCCTCGGCAGTGCTGCCTTCGAGTTCACCCGCTGGGGCGGGCAGGCTCATTATCATCTGCTCGCCGCCCGGCATGTCTTCGCCGCCCGGCTCCTCGCCCGGATCGGGGTCGCAGGCGTTGCCGATCCCGTCGCCGTCCAAGTCCGCCTGGTCCTCGTTGGATAGGGAGGGGCAGTTATTAAGAGTGCATCCTGAAACCCGTGTGGGACCGGCCTCCAGCCGGTCGGTTTTCAGGGTTTCAGGATGCACAGTAACTGCCCCCCAACCGGTTGAACTTGACCGGCGGCGTGCCTATCGTCATCACGATGCCTCAGACCACCCGACATGACGTGCTGATGGAGTTGCTGGCGTTGCCGACGGCGCCGCTGAACGAGGGGCACGTGGCGGACTACGTTCGAGGTTGGGCGGATCGGCGGCCGGCGATCCGATTTGCTCAGGATCGGTTCGGGAACATCGTGCTGCGGCTGCGGCGGGGCCGCGGAACTCAGCCGCCCCTGGTGTTGTGCGCACACATGGACCACCCGGGGTTCGAGGCCCGGCGGATGACGGGGCCGCGACGGCTTCAGGCCGATTGGCGGGGTTGGGTGCATCCGGACTACTTCGTCGGCAGCCGGGTTCGGTTCCACGTCGACGGCCGATGGGTCCGCGGAACAATTCGCGAGGTCGTCGTGGGCAAGGTCCGCGGGCGCCAGCGCGTGAAGACGGCCGGAATCGACGTGGTTCGGCCCGTGCCGCCGGGGGCCATCGGCATGTGGGATCTGCCGGAGCCGGTCATCCGCGGCGAACGGGTGTACGCCCGAGGGTGCGATGACATCGCCGGCGTGGCGACGATCCTCGCCGCCCTCGACGAGCTGCGCCGCGGCCGGCGCCCGGTCAACGTGCTCGCCCTGCTGACCCGGGCGGAGGAGATCGGCTTCGGCGGGGCGCTCGCCGCCTGCCGGGCGGGGACGATCCCGCGGCGGGCGCGGGTGGTGGCCGTCGAGACAAGTTCCCAAATCGCCGGGGCGCGGATGGGCGAGGGGCCGATCCTGCGCGTGGGCGATTGGGCGGCGGTGTTCTCGCCGGGCCTGACCGCGTTCTGCCGGCAGGTCGCCGCAGACCTCGCCCGCAAGGACCGGGCCTTCCGCTTCCAGCGCAAGCTGATGGACGGCGGGACGTGCGAATCGACCGCCTACCACGCCCACGGCCACGAAACGACCGGCCTGTGCATGGCCCTGGGCCGCTACCACAACATGGATACCCGCCGTAAACGCATCGCGCCGGAGTACATCCACGTACAAGACTACGAGAACCTGGTCCGCTGGTTCGTCGCCCTGGCGACGACGAGACGGCGGTATGACGGCCGGCAGGGCGTGGATGAGATGCTGGGGCGTCTGGAGCGCGAACTGCTGCCGCAGCTCGAACGATCCGCGGGCCGCGTGCGCCGGACTCAGCGCGCTGGCAACCGACAACGGTCCGAACCGCGACCGTAAGGGAGCGGTCAACCCGCCTCCTGGCCAACCGCTCCCTACGGTCGCGGCTCGTGACTGCGGACGGGGTGCGGGTCTGCTATACTCCACGCCATGAATGAGATCAGACGAGGTGTATGGATGAGGAATTGTTTCCGTCTGGCGTCGATTCTGGCAGCACTCGTGCAAATGTCGATCGCCGCGGACGGCCAGACCCAGCCGTCGTCGGCGTCGCAGCGGGCCCGGCGCACGCCGATCGTGGACGTATTCGAGCGGACGAAGGACGCCGTGGTGAACATCGCCGCCACGCAGATCGTGGAGCGGCGGGTGCGGTTCAGCCCGTTCGACGAACTGTTTGACCCGCGGCTGTTCGGCGACCGCACCCAGCGCTACAAGCAGACCAGCCTCGGCAGCGGTGCGGTGATCCACCCCGAGGGCTACGTCATCACCAACGCCCACGTGGTGGCCCGAGCGGCCGAACTCAAGATCATCTTCGCCAACAAGACCGAGCACGCGGCCGAGGCGGTCTCCGTCGACGAGCAGCACGACCTGGCGGTGCTCAAGATCAAGGACAAAGGCCCGTTCCCGGCGGTGATCCTGGGCCGCAGCAACGACCTCATGATCGGCGAGACCGTTATCGCCATCGGCAACCCGCTGGGCTACGAGCACACCGTCACCACGGGCATCGTCAGCGCCCTGAACCGCGAACTGCCCGTCGGCAACGACGTGGTCTACCGGGACCTGATCCAGACCGACGCCAGCATCAACCGCGGCAACTC
>JACQVT010000530.1 GCA_016209665.1 Planctomycetota bacterium
GGTCTGGGTCAGCGTGATGGGCAGCGAGGCGGTCCAGCGGAGGACCCTCGCCGGACTGCGGTCGGCGACGGGCGTTGTCCAGGGTCTGATCGCCCGGGAGCTGCGGATTCGCACCTGCCCGCGGCTGACCTTTCATCTGGACGCCTCGATCAAGAAGGGCGAGGAGACCCTTCGCCTCATCGAGCAAGTGATGGCCGAGGACCGGCGGGACTCTCCGCCTCCCCCGCAGGACGAGGGTTCGGCGGAGGAGGGCCCGACCGGCACTGATGACGAGTCCGGATAGGCACTCGAGGGCAGGTTGATGAAGGGTGGCAGCACGTATGCCAAGCGGCTCAGGCAGCTCTTCCAGCGGATGGTCAGGAAGCTGGGCAAGCCCGAGCTGTCTGAGCCGACGGACCCGCTCCAGCAGTTGATCGTCGGGATCCTGGCCGAGAACACCTCGGAGGCCAAGGCGACGGCCGTGCTGAAACGCATCCGCGAGCACATGGTCGACTTGAACGAGCTGCGGGTGACGCCCGCCCTGGAGTTGGCCGACCTGATCGGCGCTTCGATGCCCCAGGCCCACGAGAAAGCCGAACGCATCGTGAGGACCCTGAACGAGATTCGCTCGCGTCAGGACACACTGGACCTGTCGTTCCTGAGGCAAAGGGGCCGCCGCGAGGCCCGAGAGTACCTGGAGTCGCTCGACGGCATCGGCCCGGCCGCGGCGGCCTCGGTCGTCGTGCACAGCCTGGGCGGACACGCCATCCCCGTGGATTACCTCACGCTCTACGTGCTTCGCAACGAGGAGATCGTCCACGGAGCGGCGACGCCCGCCCAGGTGCAGAGTTTTCTGGAGCGGCACGTGGCGGCCGCCGACGTGCGGCTGTTCGCGACCTTGCTGAACCGCCATGTGGCGGCGGAGGGGGCTCGAGTGGCGGTCGGTCGGCTGCCGGAACTGCTGAACCTGCCCCCCCTCGAACTGCCCAGGCCGGCCCGCAAGCCGGGGCTGGACCGGGCGCTGGGCCCCGGGCTCCCGAAAACCGAGCCACTGGTTCTCCCGAGCCGGGCGGACACAGACGTGGAAGACGAGCGTCGCACGGAGCCCGAGCCGCGGCCCGCGGGTCGCGACAAGAAGTCGCCGCACGGAAAACCGAGCGCCGACGGCGATCGGAAGAAGCACGCCCAGCCGAGGACGGCGGCGGCCCCCGCGTGGTCGCCGGCGGCTCCCGCCAAGCCGGCCAAAACCAAGGCGGCCGCGGCGAAGACGGCCACGGCGAGCCGAAGAAAACGATGAGGGCGTGCCGGCAACCACTGACGACGGGCCGGCCGGGGCAGCGTCGGGAGAAAGTGAAGATCAGGCCGGCCCATTCCCGATGAGGAGGTCACTGTGGCGGAAGAACGGGTGCTCAAGCTGGGAATCCCCAAGGGGAGCCTGGCCGACTCGACCATCGATCTGTTCGCTCGGGCGGGCTTCAATATCACGGTCCCGAGCCGGGGTTATTACCCGTCCACCGACGACCCGGAGCTGAGTTGCATCATGTTCCGGGCCCAGGAGATGAGCCGATACGTCGAGGACGGCGTGCTGGACTGCGGCCTGACCGGGCATGACTGGATCCAGGAAAACGACAGCGACGTCGAGGAAATCTGCGAACTGGTGTACAGCAAGGCGACCAGCCGCCCGGCCCGCTGGGTGCTTGCGGTGCCCAACGAGTCACGGGTGACCCGGCCCGAGGACTTGCAGGGCGGCATCATCGCCACGGAACTGGTCAACGTCACCCGGCGCTACTTCGAGAACAAGGGCGTGAACGTGCGGATCGAGTTCAGTTGGGGGGCAACCGAGGTCAAGGCCCGGCTGCTGGACGCCATCGTGGACGTGACGGAAACCGGCTCGTCGCTCAAGGCCAACAACCTGCGGATCGTCGCCGAGATCCTGACGTCCACGCCGCGGTTCATCGCCAACCGCGCGGCCTACCGCGATCCGTGGAAGAAGGACAAGATCGATTCGTTGGTCCTGCTCCTGAGGGGGGCGATCGAGGCCAGGGCGAAAGTCGGGCTCAAGCTCAACGTCGCCCGGACGAACCTCGACGCCGTGCTGAGGCTCCTGCCCGCGGAGCTGTCCCCGACCATCTCGTCGCTCGCCGACGAGCGATACGCGGCCGTGGAAGCGATCCTCGAGGCCGAGGTCGAGCGGCGGATCGTGCCGCTGCTGCAGAAGGCCGGGGCGTCGGGCATCATCGTCTACCCGTTGAGCAAGGTGCTGCCTTAACCTCGCTGGCGGCCGATGCGCATGGCCGGGAAATGAGCATACAATCCAACGGTATGGAGGTGGCCCGGTGATGACCTGGTGTGAAGCTACCCCGCGCAGCAGCGCTTCGCTGCCGAGCACGAGACCGTGCGATGGGCGATGTCGCCGCCGCCGGTTGGTCCGGTCGGCGCGGACCGCCGCGCTGCTTGGCGTTCTGTGCGCCGGCGTCGGCTGCTCGTTGGTCGGCCCCGGGGCCGCGACCCAGCCGGCGGCCGGGGCCGCGTCGGAACAGGTGGACCCGTTCGCGCCGCCATCCCCGCCCGGTGGCTTCGATCCCCAGCGGGCGAATCTGGCCCTGCACGCGATTCCCGGCGAACCGCCGACGCCCGTGGTGCCCGACGGCGCCGCCGCGCCCGAGTTGCCGCGGCAGGCGATCCGTCGCATGACCGAGGCCCGCCGGCTGTTCGCCGAGCAGCGCTACACCGAGACCATCGCCGAGGCCGAGCAAGCCTTGCGCTACAACGCCCGGATCGCCGAGGCCCACCGCCTTATTGCCGTAGCCTCGCTACTGTCCGGCCGCGATGCCCAGGCCAGGCAATACGCCGACTCGGCGATCGCGATCCGCCCCGACGATCTCGCCTGCCACTACGTCCGCGGCCGGCTCGCCGAGAAGGCCGACCAGCACGAGACCGCCCTGAGCGCGTACCGGTCGGTGCTGAAGTGTCCGACGCAGGACGCGGACCCCAGCTACGTGACGCTCACGCACTATCATCTTGGCCTGCTGCTGGTGAAGCTGGGCTACTACCGCGCCGCCGTCGGTGAGCTGACCGCCTTCGAGACCGCTGCGGCAGCCCTGGCCGGCAAGGAGCCCGACAACCCCGAGCTGTCGACGATCCTGCGGGTCAAGCGCGTTGCCCCGCTGGTCGCCCTGGCTAACGCATCGGAGGCACTGCGGGAGTACGACAAGGCGGCCGAGTCGCTGGCGTCGGCCCTCAAGCTCGCGGCGGACGACGCGGTCCTTCGCGTCCGACACATCAAGAACCGTGTCCGCGCCAAGCAGTTCGAGGCCGCGGCGGCCGCGGCAGTCGAGCACGTCTCGGCCAGTAAGGCAGACCCGAAGGCCGTCGAGCTGCTGCTCGCCGTCCATCGCGCCGCCGGCCACCCCGACCGCGGGCTGGGCGCGATCCGTCAACTTCTCGCCGACAGCCCCGACAACGGCGATCTTGCCCTGCTCTACGCCGATGCCCTGGTGGCGGCCAAACAGTTCCCCCGGGCCGCCGAGGTCCTCAACAACGTGGCCGCTCGCAACCCCGAGCATGCGACGGCCACCCGCTGGAAACTGGTCGCCATCCACCGGTTCAGCGGCGACCGGCGGGCATGGCTGTGGGCCATCGCGGGCCAATTCGCCGCCAGCCCGGCCGAGACGGTGCGGGCCCTGACCGAACTGGCCAAGCTGCCCGCCGACGCAGCCTCGCAGGCGATCGACGAAGGACTCGGCAAGCGCCCGGCGCCGCCCGGCGCGGCCCCCACCGAGGAGAGTGACCCGCGTGTGCGGGCCGCCCACTGGTTCTGCCTGGGCTGGCTGGCCGGCCGTCTCAACCGGGTGGATGACGCCCGCACGCTGTTCGTCCGCGCATCGCAGACCCATCCCGATTTCGTGCCGGCGACCATCGGCCTGGCGGAACTGTACATCGAGCGTTGCCGGTGGCAGGAGGCCATTGCCGTGGCCACCGCCGGCAAGACCGAGGATCCCACCTGGCAGGCCACCCTGAGCCGGCTGCTCGGCCAATGCCACGACGGGCTCGACGATGTCGCCCGGGCCGGCCAATGCTACCGGCAGGCGATCGCGAAGAACGCTGCCGACGTCGAGGCGATGATCCTGCTCGCCCGGCTTTTCGACCGCTCCAACCAGCCCAAGGAGGCCGTCCGCGCCTACGAGCAGGCGCTCGCCGCGAATCCCGAAGCGCTGGAGGCCCGCGAGTACCTGATCATGAGTCTCCTGAACCGCTGGACCGACGGCGAAAACCTCCGGCGGCTGCTGGCCGAACTGACGGAGATGCAGAACAAGGCCCCGGACCATCCGGCCACGGTGCGGGTCGGCGCGCTGGTCCGCATGTTGATGCGGCAACCACCCGACCTGGCCAACTATGCTCGAGTGCTCATGTCGCTGGTCGAGGCCCGGCCCAACGATCACGCCTCGCGCCGGGCCCTCGCGACGGCCTTGTACCGGATGGGCGACCACCCCGGTGCCGAGCGCGAATTGGCGACGCTGTTCAAGGATCGCCCCTACGACTCCGAGGGCAACGAGTTGTTGGCGATCGTGCTGATGAAGCAGCTCAAGATCGACGAGGCGGCCCGGCACCTCGCCCACGTGCTGGACTGGTACCCCAACCGCGAGATCTTCCTGCGGAACCTGGCCGAGACACGCCTCGTGCAGCAGGACTATCCCTCGGCAGCCGGGACCTGGGAGAAACTGCTCCGACTGCAAGGCACCAAGGAGCGCCACGCGGGCTACCGCGACCGGCTGATCGCCACCTGGCTGCAGGCCGGTTCTTACGACAAGGTCCGTCAATCCGCGGAGCAGTGGCTTGCGGACGCCAAGGACGCGGAGATGCCGGCCCTGCGCTCGTACTTGCTCGCCGCCGACGCCGGCGAGAGCGACTGCGACCGCTACCTCGAGCGCTGTCGCAAATGGCTCGATGACGACGTTAAGGACGATCGAACCCGCGAATGGCTGCTGGGCATCGGCTCGCTGCCCGGCCAGGCCGTCGGTGGCCTGATCGGGGCCGGGCGGCTCGACGAGGCAGTGGCCCAGGTGACGGTCTGGGCGGTCCAGGCGCCGAACGACGAGTCCGCTCAGCAGTCGGCCCGGCAGATGCTCGTCCAGACCCTGCGGGCCGTCCGGCGGCCGGCGGACATCATCGAAATCAGCCGGGCGAATCTGTCGGCCGAGGACCGCCTGCCCAGGCAGTTGGAGCCCTTGCAGACCCTGGCCAGCGCGTACCTGCTCGCCCGGCGATACGACGACGCCATCGCGGCCGTCAAGGAGCTGGGCAACAAGGCGGCGCAGATCAACGAGCCCGACCTCAGCTTCGAGGTGGATGAATTGATGATCAGCTTCCTGACCCAGGCCAAGCGCTACCGCGACGCCATCACCCAAGCCAACCGCATCATCTCCGAACTGGACGACCGGGAGACCCGCTTGCAGCAACTCGCCGACACCAGCAGCGACGCGGCCCAGCGATTGCGAATCGCCAAGCAGCAGGAGCAGGTTCGCCAGCAGCGGGCTCGAACGTTACGCTCGTTGTCGTTCGTGTACGTCAAGCAGGAGCAGCGGGAACAGGCCGTCGAGTGCCTCCAACAGGCCCTCGAGCTTGCTCCGACGGACGCCGGCATCAACAACGACTTGGGCTACACCCTGGCCGACGGCGGCCTCGACCTGGAGGCGGCCGAACGCATGGTCCGCCTCGCCGTGAGCGAGGTCCTGTGGCACGGCGTGGGTGAAGACGATCGCCAGGCGGCCTACCTGGACAGCCTGGGCTGGCTGGAATACAAGCGCGGTCGGTTCGGCGAGGCCCGCCGGTGGCTCGCCCTCGCCGCCCGGGTGCCCGAGGGCGACGACCCGATCATCAACGACCACCTGGGCGACGCCGAGTGGCGCCTGGACCATGCCGACGCCGCCCGGCAGTGCTGGACCCGCTCGCTGGCGTTGCACGACCGGCGCGTGGCCGAAGGCCGGATCGAGCCCGACGAAAAAATGGTCGCCAGCGTGAAGGCCAAACACGAGGCCCTCGACCGACGAGGCAAACCCGCGGTCGCCACCAGCACGGCGGACTGACGCAGCCCATGCCGGACCGGATGGTGTGGGACCGGCAGATGTGGGACCGGCATCCTGCCGGTCCATCAGGTCGGGAGCTGTTGTGGGACCGGCATCTTGCCGGTCCATCCGGCCGCCACCACGACCGCGGCAAGCGCCGGCCGCATGGTAGAATGCAGCCGATGAAGGAGAAACGCCAATGGCGGGCCATTCCCATTGGGCGCGCATCAAGCGAAAGAAAGGCGTGACCGACGCTCGCCGGGGGCGGCTGTGGAGCAAGCTCGCGCGGGCCGTCATCGTGGCCGCCAAGGCCGGCGGACCCGACCCCGACGCCAACCTGTCCCTGCGGTATGCGATCGACGCCGCCAAGGCGGCCAACATGCCCAAGGACACCATCGAGAACGCGATCAAGAAAGGCGCGGGCGGCGGCGAGGGCGAGAACTACGAGACCGTCTACTACGAGGGGTATGGAGCCGGCGGTGTGGCCCTGCTCATCCACGCCCTGACCAACAACCGCAATCGGACCGCCCCCGAGGTCAAGAAGAACTTCGAGCGGGCCGGCGGCTCGATGGGCGCGTCCGGATGCGTCAAATGGATGTTCGCGCCCAAGGGCATCGTCACCGTACCGCAGTCCGCCGCCGACGAGGACCGGATCGCCGAGATCGCCCTGGACGCCGGGGCCGAGGACTACCAGTTGCAGACCGACGTGTGGGAGATCACCACCTCCGCCGAGGCCTACGAGCCGCTGCGGCAGGCCCTCGCCAAGGCCGGCCTCGAGCCGCAGTCGTCCGAGTTGTCGATGGTGCCGTCCAGCCGCGTGACTGTCGACGCCGAGCAGGGCGCCAAGGTGCTCCGGCTCATCGAGGCCCTCGAAGACCAGGACGACGTCCAGAACGTCTACGCCAACTACGATATCCCCGAGGAAGTCATGGCCGCGATGGGGAGACGAGGGACGCCGGCGAACAACTCGTGCTTAC
>JACQVT010000546.1 GCA_016209665.1 Planctomycetota bacterium
GGTGCTCGTGCTCCTGCCGGCGGCATTCTTTGGGGTGGTCATTCTGCGCGGACAAATCCGGCCGGGCCTCTGGCCGCACGGCTGGCTGTGCGCGATCCTCGGCTTTCTTGTCCTGCCTTCGCTGCTGAGGACGTACCGCAGGACAACCCGCCCGGTCGCCAGGTCGATCCGCCTCGTGTTGGTGGTTCTGCGCCTGGCAGCGGCGGGAGCGGCCTTGGCGATCCTGGCCCGACCGGTCATGCAGTGGACGACCGAGCGCCGCGAACGGGCCGTGGTCGGAATCCTCCTCGACACGTCGCAGTCCATGAGCATCCGCGACGTGACCGACCCGCCGTCGGCGGCTGGAGATGGGGCCGGCGAACCGATGTCGAGATCCCAGGCCGTCCGGGCGGCCCTCGACGCCTGCCGCGATCCGCTGCGGCGGCTGTCAGACCAGCTAAGTGTCGAAACTATGGCATTCGACGCCCGGCTGCGCCGGACGTCCGAGCCCGACCTCTCGTCGGCCGGCACGCTCACCGCCCTGGGCCGCTGCGTCGACGCCGCGCGCGAAGCGCTCATCCAGACGGGCTCGCGGATCGCCGGCCTGATCGTGATTTCCGACGGGCGCGACACCGCCGGGGGCGACACCCTTCAGGCCGGCGACAACCTGGCCCTGGCGGGCATCCCGCTGTTTACCGTCGGGGTCGGCAACGAGGTGCCGGCGGGCGAGACCCGCTCCGTCCAGGCCCGACGGCTGGACATGCCCGATCGCGTGGGGATCCTGAACCAACTGGACATTGGGGCCGAGTTCCTCGCCGCCGGACTGGTCGGCACCCCGATCGAAGTCCGCCTCGAGTACGACGGCCAACCGGCCGGTCAGCAGGAAGTCGTGCCCACGCAGGTGCGCGAACTCGTTCGCGCCGATCTGTCACACGTCCCCAAGGCGGGCGGTCTTCACCAGGTCACCGTGATCGCTACGGTTCCCGGGCTGGAGGGCCGACAGGGCCAGGCCGAGCTGTCGCGATACGTTCGCGTGACCGAGGACAAGGTTCAGGTGCTCTACATCGACCGCAGCCGATACGAGCGGGCGGCCGTGGCCCGGTCCCTCGAACACGCCAAGGAACTGAACGTCACGAAGATCGATCTGAACGCCCCGGCAACGGATGCCCGGGCACAAGGTCCGCAGCCGGCTGGGAGCCCATTGCCGACGAGGCCCGACGAATGGAAACCCTATCACGTCATCATCCTGGGCGACGTGGATCGCTCGCACCTGCCCGACGCACCCATGCGGGCCATGGCCAACCTGGTGACGACGGCCGGGCGCGGCATGGCCATCCTCGGCGGCCTGCGGACGCTCGGCAGCGGAGCCTACCGCGGCACGCCGCTGGAGGGCCTGTTTCCCGTCGATCTCGGCGTGACGGGGCAGATCGAGGGTCCGGTGCCCTTTGAGCTGACGCCCGCGGGCCGCACACACCCCTGCTGCCAGTTGGCCGACCCGAACCTCGCCGCGTGGAAGCAGTTGCCACCCTTCGCAGGGGCCAGCCGGCTGACGAGCGTGGCCCCGGCCGCGGAGGTCCTGATCCGCACGGCGGGCGATGAACCGCTGCTCGTGCTGCAAGAGAAGGCCGGGGGCAGAACCGCCGTGCTGGCATTCGACTCCACCTGGCAATGGCCTTTCTCATCCGAGGCCGGCCTCGACATGCACCGGCGGTTCTGGCGACAACTCGTTCTTTGGCTGGCCAACCGCAGGCCCGAGGTGTGGGTGCTCGCCGATCGGCCGTCCTACGACCTGCTCCGGCTGCGGACGGGCGACGAGCAGGTCGTGCTCCACGCCGGCGTGAACGACCCGACCGCCGGCGGCCCGGTGTCGCAGATCTCGGTCAGCGGTGATATCATCGGACCCGACGGCGTCCGTCGACCGCTGACCTTCAAGGCCCTGCCCGACGGTTTCGAGGCCACGGCGACCGTGGACCAGCAGGGCGAATACCGCGTCGCGGTCGAGGGAAAGGCGGGGCAACAGTCCGCCGGACGCGCGGAGACCGCGTTCGTCGTGGAGTCGGCGGACCGCGAGTTGGCCGACCCCCTCGCCGACCTCGAGACGCTCAAACGAATGGCCGCCCGCACGGCGACGATCGGCGGCGGGTACATTCCCTTGGAGCAACTGGGCGAGCTGCTGGAGCGCGTCCGGGCGGCCGGTATCCAGAGCCGTACGACGCTGGTGCAACGACACTACCTCGTGGACGACCATCCGTGGTTCTGGCTGGGGGTGTTCGTGGGCCTGCTGACGCTGGAGTGGATCATCCGCCGACGGACAGGGCTGGTGTAGGCAACAAGATGAGGAATCAGAACCGCTGGGCTGATCGGGAGGTGCTCGCGTGCGCACGATAGGCTGGAGGGTACTGGGAGTTTTGTGCGGAGTGGCGGCCACGCCGGCGCCCGAGGCGGGATCGACGCCAGCGGAAGCAATGGCCCAGTTCGCCCTGCCCGAGCATTTCGAGCTGCAACTGCTGGCGTGCGAGCCGGACATCGTCAGCCCACTCACGATGGCCTTCGACGAGCAGGGGCGCCTGTTTGTCACCGAGGCCTTCAACCACCTGTTCAATCCCAAGACCATCCCGGTGATGTCGGGGATCTGCCCGGTAGTCCTGCTGGAGCCGGGCGCGACCGGATACGTGCGTCAGGGCATGGTCCTGAGGGATCAGGGCCTGCTGATGGGCATGACCGTCCGCGGCGGAAAGATCTATGTGGCGGCCTCGAACAAGGTATTGGTCGCGGAGTTGCGGCCCGACGGCACGGCCGGCCCGCCGCGCACCCTCATCACGGATGAGTGGGGCGACGCCGGCACGGCAGGCTTCCTCCGGCTGAAGTTCGGGCCGGACGGCTGGCTCTACCTGGTCTCGGGCGCCCACCCGGCCGAGCCCGCCGGGACCGACGGCCGGCGAGTCGAAGTGTCACGCGCGACCGGGGCGATCTTCCGGTTCCGGCCGGACGGATCGGGACTCCAACTGGTCTGTCAGGGTCTGGTCGACCCCCTCGAGTGTGACATCGACCCTTTCGGACACGTGTGGACGGCGAGCGATGAGGGCCCCGGCCGCAATCGGCTCATCATGGCCATCCCGGGCGTGGACTACCAGAGCGGTCTATCGATGGGGCCGGGCAACTGGCTCGCCCAGGAGTTCGCCTGGGCGCCGCCGGCGAACATGGTCGGCCACGGCGCGCGCCCGCAAGTGGCCGGCTACTTCAGCAACGCCCTGCCGGAATCGTACCGAGGCAGCCTGATGCTCCTGACCTGGTCCGGCTCCTCGGAGGAAAAAGCAACAGCCCGGATAGACGTTTACCATCCCGACCGCCAGGGCGTGGTGAAGGGCCCCGAACCGTTCCTCGAATGCAACGATCCGCTGTTCCAGCCGGCCCACCTGTACATCGATCCCGACGGCAACCCGTGCGTCGTGGACCTGGCCGGCCAGTTGGAAGAGGAGACGCGCGGGAGAATTTACCGCGTCGCCTACGTCGGCCCGGGCGCCGAGGTGGACGCGAAGCCGCAAGCGGCAAGGGCGACACCGCGTTCGCCGGAGGATGCGTTCCGCGATCTGCGAAGCAGAAACCAGAACACGCGTCAGCGGGCGGCGCAGGTGCTAGTCGCCGGCGCCGACGGCTCGACCGTGTCCGCGCTGGGCCAACTGCTGCGCGAGAAGCTGGATCCGTTCGTCCAGGCCCAGGTGTTGTGGACGTTGGACGGCATCGGCACGCCGGCGGCGGTCGACGCCATCACGGACGGGCTGCACGCCGGCGAGGGGGCCATCCGCGCGATGGCCGTGCGGATACTGCGGGAGTTGGCGCCTCCCGACCTCGCGACGCGCCTGGCTACCGTGCGCGACGACACCGATGCGGAGACGCGAATCGAGTACGCGCTGGGCCAGGCCGACTCGGCCAAGGCGGTCGAGCAGTTGCAGGCGGCCCTGTTTTCGCCCACCGTGCAGGCCCACCAGCACCGGCGCTTGAGGTACCAGGCGGCGGTTGAGCTGTCGCGACGGTTGACGGCGGATGAGTTCCTGGGCCTGTTCACCAGCAGGGAGGAGCCCAAGGCCCTGATCGGCGCCATCGCCCTGGACGTGGGGATGCTCGAGAAGGCCAACCCGCAGGCGGCGGCGGCGGTGAATCAGTTGCTGCTGGACCCCCCGCCCGAGCGGATCGACA
>JACQVT010000055.1 GCA_016209665.1 Planctomycetota bacterium
ATGCTGAACAACGTGACCATGTTCTGGAATTGTTTCTCGCCCTTGCCCCCAAGCAGGACGAAAACGATGCCCAACGACAGCAGGCCGACGACCAGCGTCATGATCCGTCCGACCAGCACGAGTTCGCGGCCCGCCGCGCTCGGTCGAAGCAGCCGCCGGTAGACGTCGTTGGTGAGCACGCTGGCCACCACGTTGTAGTCGCCGCTGAGCATGGACATGGTGGCGGAGAACATGGCCGCGATCACCAGGCCGAACATGCCGGCGGGCAGCAGCTTGGCGCACATCAGCGGATAGACCTGCGCCTCGTCGGACAGATCGCCCAGGAACGAGCGGGCGGCCATGGCGGGCAGGAACATCAGCGGCGGGCCGATGATGTTCAGGAACACCACCAGCCAGCCGACCTTGCGGGCGTCCTTCTCGGTGGGCACGCAGTAGTAGCGCTGAATCAGCGACCAGTTGATGCTGAACGACAGGCAGTACATCACGACGAGCCCGATGATATAGTAACCGCTGAACTTCTCGTTGGTCAGCCGCAGCGACTCGGCCGGGGCATTCTGAAAGAAATGCACCAGGCCACCCGCCTCGCTAAATGCGAGCGGAAACAGGATCACCACCGCGGCCATCATCACCACGAACTGGACGAAGTCGGTCACGGCGACCGCCCACAACCCGCCCATGAAGGTATAGGCCAGCATGATCAGCGACGACCAGACCATGGCCTGGGTCATGTCCATGCCCAGACCGACGGAGATGAACTTGCCGATGGCCACGATCTTCAGCCCGTCGTCGATGATCTTGACGGGGATGCCCTGCCAGGCGAACAACTGGCGCAGGCCCGAGCCGTAGCGGGTTTCGACGAACTCGACGGGGCTGTCGATGCGGGCCCGCCGCCAGCGGTTGGCGAAGAACAGGAGGCTGAACAGGGCGGCGGGCACCGTTACCCAGTACACCGTCACGCCGAAGATCCCGTACTTGTAGGACAAAGCCGAGTAGAACACGAACGCGAACGCGCTGAAGCTGCTCATCCAGTAGGAGACGCCGCTCAGCCACCAGGGGATCGAGTTGCCGCCGGTGAAGTAGTCCTTCATGCCCCGCATGAAGCGGTAGAAGTAGATACCGATGCCGAGCATGATGACGAAGTAACTGACCAGCACCCAGTAGTCCGGCCCAGACAGTTGACGGTGCGCTTGTGCCAGCAGCATCAAATCCTCCGGATACCTTCCTGAATGACACCCTTGCGAGCCGGCTCGTTTCGAGGCCGGTGCGATAATCCCGAGTGGGACCGGCATCTTGCCGGCCCGAATGACCGGCTGGAAGCCGGTCCCACAGGTCACGCCCGGGCGAGTTCCTTGCGGTGGGACCAGATTTTCTCGAACGCCTTGACGTATTGCTCGACGACCTCGGGCACGGCCTTGGTGAAGTAGGGCAGGCTGATCGCGGTCGCGTTGGCCTGCTCGGAGCCGGGCAACTCGGGGATGGTCGGCTTGTGGTGCCACCACTGCGCCTCGGCGTACAGGGCCAGCTTGTGCTGGAGCGGGTAGGTGTAGGCCCTGGCCCGGACGCCCTCGGCCTGCAGGGCCTTGACGACGGCCTCGCGGGTCATGCCGGCCTGGGCCTCGTCGATGAACATCGTGTTCTGGGCATAATACAGGCGCTTGCCGTCCGTTCGCGACTTCTGCTCGTACAGCCCGGGCAGCTCGATCAGCCGATCGTTGAGCGAGCGAGTCTGGGCGACGCCCTCGGCGGTGCGGCGCTCCAGTCCCTTGAGTTGCACGCGGGCCAGGGCGGCGCAGACCGGGTGCATCCGCAGCTTGAGCCCCAGGCCCGACACCGCGTACTTGCGGTAGGGACTGTCCGCGGGGAACGACCTGGGAACGTCGTAGTGGCCGAGGGTCGCCGCCCGCTCGTAGTGCTCGCGCTTCTGGTAGATGCCCATGCCCCCTTCGATGCCGGGCAGGGGCTTGGTCGCCTGGAAGCTGGTGATCGACATCTCGCCCCAGGTGCCCATCAGCCTGCCCTTGAGCGAGGTGCCGTGAGCGTGGGCGCAGTCCTCCAGCACGATCAGCCCCCTTTCCTTCGCCCACTCGCTGATCGCGTCCATGTCGCAGGGGTTGCCGAACCAGTGGACGGGCAGGACGGCCTTCGTGTTGGCCGTCAATCGCTTCTTGGCATCATCCAGATCGAAGTTGAGCGTCCGCGGGTTGATGTCCACGAACACCGGCACCAGGCCGAACAGCCGCATGGGCACGATGGTCGCAAAGAACGTGTAGCTCGGCACCATGATCTCGCTGCCCGGTGGCAGGTTCAGGCCGAAGAACATCGCGGTCAGGGCGCTGGTGCCGTTGCAGTACGATTTGACGAACGGCACTTTGAAATAGTCCTGCCACTCCTTCTCGAGGGTGGCGTTGGGACCGTAGCCCGGATCGCGAAGCAAGGCGATGACCGCGTCCTCCTCCTCCTTGCCGTACAGTGGCCAGCGGTTGGCGTCGGCATGTGGGATGGTGACCGCCTTGGGGCCGCCGTTGAGGGCCAGTATCTCTCCGGCGGCCCGTGCCCGGCCGGGCCGAACGAGCGCCGCCCCCGCGGCCAAGGCGCCCGTGGTCTTGAGGAATCGCCGCCGCGTCGTCGAGGGACTCGCGGGATTACCGATGGGGTTCATGGTCCGCTCCTTTCCGAGATCAGGATGGGTCGATCCGGCAGAACGTGCGTTCGCCACGCCGGATCAATCTACCGACGCCGCCGGGCATGGTCAACTCGGCTCCGTCAGCCGTCCCGACGCGCGATCAGAGCCCCGATCACAAGCGAGCGGGTTGCTCCGAGCACGTCGTGCCCGTCGTTGTCGAGGCAACCCGTCGCTGGCGCTCCGGGCTCTGACTCGATCACTCGAAGGTAATCTTCGCCAGGTAGATGGCCGTGTTCTTCTCGTGCGACGAGTAGTAGCTCATCCAGATGTCGTCGCCGTCGGCCACGAGGCCGGGGTAGCTGCAATCGCCGCCGCTGGGCAGATAGAGCACGGGCTCGATCGTGCCGGCCTCGAAATCGACGTGGGCGAGCACGGTCCTGGCCGCCCCGACGACCCATCGGCCGGCGGCCCACCACTGGCCCTTGTGGAAGATGAGGGCCGGCCCGCCGAGGTGAAAGCCCGTATCACGCCACGTCCATTGTGTGTAGGGCGGACCGCTCGTGCCGACGAGCGCCGTCGTGGTGCCCGCGTCGCGACGGTGGATGCAGTACATGCGGCCGTTGCCGTCGAACCGCAGCGTCGCCTCCGTCAGGCCCACAAACGACTGGAGCCGGGCGACCTCGTCGTAGTGCGTGCCGTCGGTGCTCTTGTACAACCGCGAGAACCAGTCGCTGGATTCCTTGTTGTTCGGATCGGTGCCGCCGTAACCGATGCCGTAGGCGGCACCATCGTGCCAGGTAATCCGCCACAGCCACTCATCGTCGCCGATCACCCTTTGCCGTGGCGTCCATTCACGGCCATCGCGGGAGAAGGCGACCCACGACGACAGGCTCCGCGGGTACCTGGGCGGCCACGTCCGCAGTCCGCCTACCAGCATCAGTCGGTCGTCGGGGGTGACCGACAGCTTGGAGTCCCGCAGGTCGGCGCCGGGCTGGGACAACAATGCCATCGACTCCCACTGCTCACCGTCCCCCGACGACAACACGCGGATCGACGCCTCATCCGACACGTGCCTGGCGCCCTCGCGGAACGTGCAGTACCAGCGGTCGCGCCATCGCAGCAAGTCGGTGAACGCGTTGTGCGGCGCGGCGTCCCAGATGCGGCGGACCTCCTTGAGCCGCGGCCCGGCGGTCGGCCGGTCGGCGAGCAGGTCGGCGATGGCCCGCCGGACGTAGGGCTCGTTCATCGAGGCCAGCACCGTGGCCGTGGGTTCGTAGCCGCCCTCGGCGTAGGCCTTCTGGGTGCAAAGGTAGCCCATGAAGTCATCGCCGTAGCCGGCGACGGCCACAAAGTCGTTCGGCCGCAGCTCTTGGGCGTACAACTGGTACTCGACGAACGGCTCGCCCGGCAGATGCAGGATGCGGACGCTCCCGATGCCCAGGCAGCTCAGCTCGACGGGCCGGTCGCTGGCGAGCCGCTGGAGCGAGGCCAGATCCATGGCCGCGTTGATCCGATCGACGGGCCGCGTCGTCGGGTTCTTCACGATCGCCTCCAGCGACTTGTCGGCATACTGGGCGTCGCGGCGGCGGGGCAGGCGGACGGGCCGGGCCGCCCAGTCGACTCGCGTGGCGGGTTGCCGTTGGATACCCGCGATCGAGGCGGTCATGGCCGCCCGCAGCCGGTCGGCCAGTTCCTTGCGGCGCTGTGGTGCACCGTCGTTGTACTTGCCGGCGGTCACGTTCCCGGCGCATCCGGTGAAATAGACCTGGAACATGCCGGTCGCCGCCTCGACTTGCTCGCGGGCGATGCCCGGAACATCGCAGGAAACGCGGCCGCCGCCGTAGTGGCTCTGCGGATGCGTGGCATAGTAGTGCAGGTAGGCCAGCGGCTCATCGCCGTTGAAAAACGCAACCGTCCGCAGATCGGGATCGATCAGGCCCTCCGGCGCCTCGCGCATCGCGGGCTCCCTGCCTCCGCTGCTGTAACGCACGGCGATGGTGCCGTCAAGGCGGGGCACACGGCGGTTGGAGGCCACCTGCTCGACCTTCGCCTTGCCGGTGCCGACGTGCGTGACCGGCTGAAACGCCGTGGCCTGTTTGACGGCCTGGGCCACCTTGGCCACCGACGCCTCCAGGTACGCCAGGTCCGCGTGTTTGGGGGCATCCTTGGCGGCGGCCAACAGCTCCTGGGCCCGCGGGTCGATCCACGGGGCGTCGTGTGGATGCACGCATTGCACGGCCACGCGCGAAACGTCGGTCTTCACCGCCGCCGCGATCTTCTCGCGGAACAGGTCGTAGGCCCGGCCCGAGAGCAGGCACCAGTCCACCGCGCACAGCACGTAGGTGCCGCCCTCATCCCGCAGCACGACGCCCTTGGCCAGCAGGGGATCATCCACCGCTTCGGCCGGCTTGATCCGCCCGGCGCACAACGGGCTGCCCATCGGCGGCGTCACGTCGGCCTCGAACGTCGCCAGTTGCAGCCCGGCCCGCGTGCTGTCCCCCACGGCCAGGATCAACACCGCCGCGGCCATCGTCCAACGATGTCTTCGCATGTCTCGACCTCCGTCCACGCCGCACCGTTGCTACCTGAGCTTTCCGGCGAACCGCTGCTCCCGCTGTTGGACCCGCCACAGGTCGCCCGCGATCGACACGTTCACCGCCGGCGGATCGCGGTAGCGGTCCTCGCCGCCGACTGTGTCGTATTGAATATCCCCGGCGATTTCCAGGGTCGCGGTACCGTCGGCGTACTCAGCCGCGACCGTGGCCGGCGGGTCGGCGGTGATGATCAGCGAGCCCTTCGGAGTTCGGTACTCCAGCCGGCTGCCGGCGACGAACGTCGCCGTGTTGCCATTCCCGACGCAGGCGAACACCGCATCGCTCGCCATCGTGACGCCGCCTTCAAAGTGTGTCTCGCCCGGCCCGAATCGGATCCGATACTCACCGCCGGCCGTCTCGAGGTCCACCGACCCCGCATCGCCCCAGCGAACCTTGCGGAGATTGGGGGAGTTCTTGAAGGCATCCCAAATCGCCACGAATGGCGCGTCGTGGGTCCGACGGACGCACAACGTCTGGCAAGGCGGGTGCTCTTTCGTAACGGTGGCGTTGTCGATCGGATAGCCCACCTCGGCCGTCGCGTGGTAGTCCTCCATGCCCGCCCGCGGGTCCATCGAGTCGCCCACCGTCGGCATCGTGCGGTCGGGCATGGCCAGCGACACGAACCAGTGCAAGGCGTTGCCGATGGCCCGTCCGCCGGGGCTGTCGCGGTCGCTCAGATCGTATCGCGAGGCCGGGAACCGGTTGGGGTCCATGCGCGACAGGTTGTGCGTGATGACCGCGATCTCGCAGAACGGATGTAGCGGGTACAGGTGATAGCCCGAGCACATCTCCCAGAACGCCCCGTCGGGCTTGAAGTGCGTGGCGGCGAGCCGGCGGAGGCTGCGGTGCTCGGGCTGGTGCCGCGGGTCGTACACTCCGTGACCCATGCTCCAGTCGATCAGGTCGTCGCGCTCGAGGGCCGCAGCGGTCTGGATGATGGTGCGGTGCCACTGGTACAGGTTGTTGTGTTCGTAACGGTACACGGGCTCGAGCATCATGTCGTCGAGGATGCGTTTCAGCGCGGCGGTTTCAAACCGGCCGCGCTGCTCGGTGGTCATGTGGTCCCGAAGCATCTCGTACGCGAAGGCCAGGTCGTTAAGCACCTTGCTGTCACCCTCGCGGTGATACGTCAGCAGGACGCGCATCTGCGGGTCGGGATCGGGCCGGACTTGGAGCTTCTCAATCGTGTCCGCGTGCAGCATGAGGATCTCGACCCCGCGACGGAAGTAGCGGTCGTCGCCCTCGATGCGGCCGATCAGACCCAGGTCGCGGGCGTCGGCGGCCGCCTCCAGAAAGAACAGGCAGACCCAGCCATCGTACATCGTCCCGTGATACCGGTCGCCCGCGGGGTAGATACCCGCGTCGGTCGCGGCATCATAGGTCTTGCCGCAGGACGGACAGGCGAACTTGACGGGGTTGAACGGGTCGAACTTGAGCCGGCTGCGGTCGGCCGGGCAGGAGAAGTTGTGGTAGACGTTGCCGCGTTGTCTGGGAAACGCCCGCCGCAACTCCGCCGAGGGCACAGCCAGCCACCGCTCGAGGGCCGCCTTGCGATTGACGTAGACCTTCCTCGCCCACTCATGGCCGGCGAGCTTGTCGCGGACCTCCGCGATGGTTTCATTCGTCACCAGACCGGCCGGATGCTGCCAGGCGATCTCCGCCGCACCCGCCCACGCCCCGGCGATCAGGATGGCCGGTACCGTCCAGCATCGCGGGATGCGACGGCGCGGCATCGGTGGTCGGCGGGGGTGCATGGGAGAAGTATCGTTGTACCCGGTCGAGCCCGTCAAGCCGCAACTCAAGGGGCGTCACGGTTTGCCCATGCGTGGTTCGAGGGTTGCGGCCGCAAGAGGGCCGCTCTATCCTTCCCCGCTTGCGACGCTCGGGGTTCCGCCCTGGGGCAATGGATTCTTCCACGATGGGGGAGGCCGCCATGCCGACGAAAGCGACAGCGATCCTGACATTGGTCCTCGCAACGGTACTGACGCCGGCGATCCGGGCGGACGTCAAGCTGCCCCACCTCATCGCCGACCACATGGTTTTACAACGGGACATGGAGGTGCCGATCTGGGGCACCGCGGACCCGGGCGAAGCGGTGACGGTCAGCATCGCCGGCCGGCAGGCCAAGGCCACGGCCGGCGCGGACGGCAAGTGGATGGTCCGCCTTCAGCCGTTCAAGACGAGCGAGCCTGCCGAGCCGATCGAGATGACGGTGGCGGGCAAGAACACGATCAAGGTCGTCGACATCCTGGTCGGCGAGGTCTGGCTGGCGTCGGGCCAGTCGAACATGCAGTGGCCGGTGAAGCTGAGCAAGGACGCGGTCACTGAACTCATGGCCACCCGCTATCCGCAGATTCGCCTGTACAGCGTCGAACGCGCCGTCGCCGGCCGGCCGATGAGCGACGTTCCGGGCAAGTGGGCGGCCTGCGGTCCGGAGACGGTGGCGGACTTCTCGGCGGTGGCGTACTTCTTCGGGCGTGAGCTGCACGAGAAGCTTGAAGTGCCCGTCGGGCTGGTGCACTCATCCTGGGGCGGCACGCCGGCCGAGTCGTGGACCAGCCGGCCGGCCCTCGAAGCCGACCCGGACCTCAAGTTGATGCTCGACCGCTCGGACGGGATGTTGGGCGACTACCGGGCCGAGATCGAGCAGTACCGCAAGGTCCTCGACGCCTGGGTGAATGAGTCGATTGCCGCCGAATCGCAAGGGCGGCCGGTCCCGCCCGGTCCGAAGTTCCGGCCCGACGATCCGCGCGCCCACCCCGACCGGCCGAGCGGCCTGTACAACGCCATGATCGCCCCCCTGGTTCCCTTGGCCATCCGCGGAGCCATCTGGTACCAGGGCGAGGCCAACGCCGCCCGGGCCTACCAATACCGCAAGCTGTTTCCGGCCATGATTAAGGACTGGCGTCGGGCGTGGGGCCAGGGCGACTTCCCGTTCCTGTTCGTGCAGTTGGCAAACTTCAAGCCGACCGGGCCTCGGGCGGGCACCTGGGCGGAACTCCGCGAGGCCCAAACGATGACCCTGACCCTCAAGAACACCGGCATGGCCGTCGCCATCGACATCGGCGACCCGGCCGACATCCATCCCAAGAACAAGCAGGAGGTCGGACGGCGGCTGTTCCTGGCCGCTCAGCACGTCGCCTACGGCAAGCAGCTCATCTATTCGGGGCCGATGTACGAGGCGATGGGCGTCGAGGCCAACCGCGTCCGCCTCAAGTTCAAGCACGCCAACGGTCTGAAGACCCAGGACGGCCAGCCTCCCAAGGGCTTCGTCATCGCGGGTGAGGATCGCAAGTTCGTCGACGCCAGCGCCACCATCGAGAGCGAGACGGTGGTCGTCTGGAGCGACGCGGTGGCCGGGCCCGTCGCCGTCCGCTACGGCTGGAACGACAACCCGACCTGCACGCTGTACAACGCCGCCGGCCTGCCCGCCGGCCCGTTCCGCACCGACGACTGGCCGGCAATCACCGCGGAAGCGAACTGACCCAAGCTGGAACTGTGGGGTGTTCTGCCGGACCGAACGGAGTCAAAAAGTCCGCGGGAAGCCCCCGTGGGTTTGATCGTGGGTCGTGCGTCTTGTGTTCGTGGATTCGCCCGTTCACACGTTCATACATTCACACGTTCACACGTTCCTGCCCCCGCCTCACCGCCGGCCCATCGGCCGGCGGAGCTTGTTCTTCATGTCGCGGTGCTTCGCGGGGCCTTTGGCCAGCACCTTGATGGCCTTCTTGATGTCGGCGACCTTGAACACGCCGTTGGTCCGTCCACCGGGAGCGCCGGTGGTGCAGTACGCGTAACTGATGTTGATGTGGGACTCGGCCAGCCGACCGCACACCTCGGCCAGGGCTCCGGGACGGTTGGGCATGTCGACCAGCAGCACCTCCGTCTCGGTCATGGGCAGATTGAGTTCGGCCACCGCCGCCTTGACCCGTTCCGCCCCGTTGCTGACCACCATGCGGAGCACCCCGTGCTCGCTCGAATCCATCATGGTCATGGCGAGCACGTTGATCTTCGCCCGGGCCAGTTGCCGGGCAACCTGGGCCAGGAGCCCCGGCTTGTTCTCCAGGAACAGCGAGTATTGTGTCACCAACTGCATTGCGCACCTCCACGATGAGAACGTGACATGCAGGTGAACCCGTTCAGACACACGGCCCGACGGGCCTCAGAGCGTGGGCGACCCACAGGATGAACCCTGCCGGCGCTCTTGGGGGGCGGGCATCCTGCCCGCCTTCTGGTCGGCAGGGTGACCCCCCAAACCTGGTCGCACACGTTCTCAGCCTCCCACGGCCCGCGGCCGGCGGCGATAAACCTCGACCGCCTTCAGCATAGCCTCGTGCGTGACGGCCGGATAGTCCCACTCGTCGTCCGGCCCGACGATGTACCCACCATCCTTGCCGAGCTGGGCGATCCGCTCGTGGGTCCGCAGCATCGTGCCAGGCACGTCGCCCGACAGCAGTGTGGACGCCTCCACGCCGCCGCACAGGCAGACCCGCCCGGCGGTCCTTCGCCGCACCTCGTCCAGCCGGTTGCAGTTCGGCTGCAGCGGATCGAGCACGTCAATGCCGACCTCGACCAGGGCCTCGATCAGCGGCGTGACGTTGCCGCAACTGTGCAGGATCACCAGGGCTCCGGCGTCGTGGTAGCACTGGACGATGCGCTTGAGGTGCGGCCGCACGAACCGGTCCCACATCTCGGGCGAGAACATCATCGCCGAACTCATCCCATAATCGTCGCTGATCCACGCCGCCTCGGCGCCCATCCGCACATACTGCTGCGCGATGCCCTCCTCGAACACCCCGATGCGGGCGAACAGTTCGTCCACGCGCTCCGGGCGGTCGGCCATCGCCGCCAGCAGCGGCTGCATTCCGACCAGCAGCCACGCCCGCTCGTAGATCGCGAACGGATGCTCGGCCACGTAGAGCGATTCGCGGTCCGGCTGGCGGTGCGCCAGGTCAGCGAAGCATCGGGAATCGGCCGGGTCCGGCCAGGCGAGGCTGCCCAGGCCCGTCAGCCCCGCGTCCAGTGGATGGCCGATGGGGAACGGCATCATCGCCGGATCGGGCGATTCTTTCCGCCAGGCAGTCCCCCGGTTGTCCATCCAGTGGACTTCGTCGCCGCGACGGAAATCACACGGGTCGCCGCCCCAGTAGCGCACCCGCTGGATGGGCCAGTCGAGCTTGCAGGGCAGCATCGCGCCGCGGCGGCACCGCATCGCCGCGATCAGCTCGTCCTTCGGGAAGACGTGAGCCATCTTCTCGCTACCCCACATACGTCTTTCGCTTCCTACCCGACAGATACGACTCCATGATGCAGTCGGCGAGGTTGCCGCTGGCACAATAGAACGCCACGCCCCGCACTACTCGCGTCAACTGGTCGACGAATCCGACCCAGTCCAGGTAGGCGTAATCCTCGGCGAGGGCAAACGTGCAGATTCGGATGCCCTGGCGATTGATCTGGACGGCCTCCTTGAGCGTGCTGATGGTCGTCGCCTTTTGCGGCGGGTACAGCAGGTACACGTAATCGCCCTGCACGTGGGCCGTCGGCTCGCCGTCGGTAATGATGAACACCTGTTTGTTGTCGCCGCCCCGGCGGGCCAGGATGCGCCGGGCCAGCATCAGCCCCATCTGCAGGTTGGTGAAGTGCTGTGGGGCCTCGTCGATCTTCGCCAGCGGCACCCGCAGGCGGACCTCGTAGTCGAAGACGGTTACCGGTTTGGGGCTTATCAGCGGCAGCTTGTAATCCGGGATCACGCCTGCTCCCGAGTAGAACCCCACCACGTCCACCGTGTCGCGCGGGAACCGCTGGCTGATCAGCGCGTGCATGGCCATCGCGCACTTCTTGGCGTGGTAGAAGCGGTGGTAGCGGGCCATCGAACCCGACATGTCCAGCAGGATGACCGTGCTGCAGCTTGTTTGGTGCTCCGACTGGTGCAGCTCGAAGTCCTGCTCGCCGATCCGCAGCGGGGTGCCCGGCCCGGTCCGCTTGAGGGTGTTGCGGAGCGTGGCGTTCAACTCCAGTTCGCTGACCGGATCGCCGAACTCGTAGGGCCGGGTGCCCTCGGTCCGCTCGCCAAGCTGTCCCGGCTCGCGGGTCTCGTGTCCGTCGCGGGTGCCCTTGCGAAGGTTCGAGAAGACCTCCATCAGGGCCTTGCGCTGCATCGCGTCGACCGCCCGCGGCGTCAGCCGCCAGCGGGCGCCCACCTTCTCCAACATCCCATCCTGCACGAGCTTGTCGAGCAGTTCCGACTGCTCGGCGTCCATCTCGGCCCGCCGCAGCGCGTCGAGGGCGTGGTCGCCGTACTCCAGCACGAATTCCATGAACTGGCTGAACCGGCTCAGCGACTCCTGGCCGGCGAACTCCTGCCCGTCGAACTCGCGGTAACGAAATCGCATGATCCTGATCCACCATCCACGCCGGCCATCACGCCGCCGGCTCGACCGCCCGCAGGTTCTCGACGAACTCGTCGATGATGTAGTCCGGCGTCGACGCCCCCGCGGTCACGCCGGCGACCCGGTGGCCCGCGATCATCCTCGGCTCGAACTGGGCCCACGTCTCGAGGTGGTACGTCGGCATGCCCGCCTCCGCGCTGATGCGGGCCAGCTCGCGCGTGTTGGCGCTGTGCAGACCGCCGAGGACGAACATCACGTCCACCTCGTCGCACAACTCTGCCACCGCCTCCTGCCGGCGGACGACTTCCAGGCACAGCGTGTTGACGATCTTCAGCTCGCGGAATGGCCGCGACGCGATCGCCCCGATCATCTCGGCCACGTGCTCCGGGGCGTGCGTCGTCTGGGCCACGATGCCCAGTCGCTCGCGCTTGGGCAGCACGGCATCCAGGTCCTCCTCCCGGTCGACCACGATGACGTCCGGGGCGTAGCCGATGACGCCCTTGACCTCAGGGTGGTTCGCGTCGCCGATCATGATGACGCGGTACCCCTCCTCGTGGAGCTGCTTGACCACCGTCTGGGCCCGCTTGACCAGCACGCAGGTGGCATCCACGATGCCCAGTTCCTTCTCGGCCGCCCGGACGTAGGTCTCGGGGTCCGCGCCGTGCGAGCGGATCAGCACGGTCGTGCCCGCCCGCAGGGCCTCCAGATCGCCCGACTGGTTCAGGCCCGCCTGCTCGAGGTTTTCGACCACCTGCGCGTTGTGGATCACCGGCCCCAGGGCAACGACCTTGCCCGGCTCGTTCATCTGCACCGTCCGCTGGGCCAGCTCGATCGCATCCTCGACGCCGAAACAGAATCCACGTTTTCTAGCCAGTCTGACTTCCATTCTCGGGTACTCACCCCCAGCGCTTGGAGCCCCCAACCCGCCCCAGCCTTTCTCACTTCTCACCTCTCACTTCGCACTTGTCTTCGTCCGCGTACCATTCTAGCCGCCGCGAGGGCACGCGGCGATGCCACCGCTCCTGCATGGCGATGATCCGCCCGCGGATTTCCGCCGTCAGCCCGTCGGGCGTCAGGCCGGCGTAATCCACGGGCATGAGCGGCCGGCCGTACTCGATGACCACGTCGCCCCGGCCCGGCAGGAGGCGGTCCCGCGGCCAGGCCTGGTACACGCCGTCGATCAGCACCGGCACGATCGGCACCTCGCACTTCTTGGCCACCGTCGCCAGACCAGCCAGCATCGCCCCCACCCGGCCGTCCGGTGTCCGCGTGCCCTCCGGGAACGCCAGCACCACCTTACCCCCCTTCAGTCGCCGCATCGTCTCCTTGATCGCCATCAGGTCGGCCGTGCCCCGCTTGATCGCAAACGCATTGAGATACTCGATCAGTCCGCCGAACCAGCGGTTGGCGAACAGCGAATCCCGGGCCATGTAGTTCCCCTCGCGCGGCAGGGCCATCGTCGCCAACACCGGATCCATGAAGCTCTGGTGGTTGCTGACCAGCAGCACGCCGCCCGTCGCCGGCACGTGGCGCCGCCCGAACACCCGCGCCTTCAGCAGCAGGACCATCGACCACTGGCACAGAAACCGGGCGAATCGGTAAGGGAAACGCACGTTGCTCATCTCAAAGGAAGTGCGAAGTTCGAAGTGAGAAGTGAGAACCAAGACCGATGATCAGCACCGCCGCGTATCTCATATCTGTCTTCTGACTCCTGTCTCCTGCCTGCTATACCTGCCAATGTGCGGGGATAAACCCCGCGGCTCGTTTTCTCACTTCTCACTTCTCACTTCTCACTTCGTACTTTTCACTTCCTCTTCCCGATCTCCTCAAGCATCAGGGCCACCACCTCGGTGATGCTCATCTGCGTGGTGTCGATCTGGATGGCCTGGCCAAAGGCCAGCAGCGGGGCCCACTGTCCGCGGTCGTTGTTGTCGCGGCTGCGGAGGTTGTCGAGCACGTCCTCGTAC
>JACQVT010000547.1 GCA_016209665.1 Planctomycetota bacterium
AGATGATGGCCGAGTTCCGCCGACTCATCATCGCCTCCGGCGTCATGTGCCACTATATCGACATGGCCGACCTGTATGCCTGTTTCGACCGGCGGATCACCTCGTACAACTTCCTGCGGTTTTCGGAGCGCCAATGGCGGTGGCTGAACAACGACCTGCAGTACCTCAATCGCCTGCGGATCACCGATTATCGCCGCCTGCACGTCGCGGCGGGCTTCGAGATCTGTCAGGAGGTCAACAACCCCGGCTCGCTGGACAAGTTGGCGACCGTGCCCCTGGCCCCGGAGTTTCGCCACTACCCCCGGGCGGAGCTGGCCGTCCGCAACGCCTGGATCGTTTCCCGCCCAACAGCCCGTCCGTGACCGAATCGCCGGAGCCTGTCAGAGCCCGGAGCGCCGGCGACGGGTTGCGGCGGGCACGTCCCACCTGCTCATATCGAGGCACCCGTCGCTTACGCTTCGGGCTCTGAATCTATCTCCTCGACGTCGCTTGCACGGACGCTGTTCCGTGATAGGCTGTCGGAGCCATGAAGAAGACAAGTGCCGAGTCGAGAATCGCCGAGTTGCGGGAGCAGATCCGCGAGCACGACCACCGGTACTACGTCCTGGCCGAACCCACCATCTCGGACCAGCAGTACGACGAGCTGTCCGCCGAGCTGCAGCGTCTGGAGGCCGAGCACCCGGAACTCGTCACGCCCGATTCGCCCACGCAGCGGGTGGCCGGCACGCCGCTGTCCGAGTTCAGGCAGGTGACGCACTCGGTGCCGATGCTGTCCGTCGACAACACCTACAGCGAGGGAGAACTGCGGGAGTTCGACCGCCGCGTGGCCAAGGGGCTGGGCGGCGAGACGTACCAGTATGTGATCGACCCCAAGATCGACGGTGTGGCCATCTCGCTGCGATACGAGAAAGGCCGACTCGTCCTGGCCGCCACCCGCGGCGACGGCGAACGCGGCGACGACATCACCCAGAACGCCCGGACGATCCGGGCCATCCCCCTGCAGCTCAAGCCGCCCCAGCGGCTCGCCGACCCGCCGGTGCCCGACGTGGTCGAGGCCCGCGGCGAGGTATTCTGGCCGCTCAAGGATTTCCAGGCCTTCAACGAGGCCCGGGCGACCGCCGGCGAGCCGGTGTTCGCCAACCCCCGCAACGCCACCGCCGGCACGCTCAAGCAGCTCGACCCCAGGATCGTCGGTGAGCGCAGACTGTCGTTCACCGCCCACGGATTCGGCGAAATCGAGCCGTTCCCAAAGGTGGAGACGCAGTACGATCTGTGGCGGCGTTTTCGAGCGTGGGGCATCCCCGTGAGCCGATACTTCCAGCGCGCCGATTCGATCGACGCCGCGGTCGAGTTCGTCCACCAGTGGGGCAAGCGCCGGGACGGATTGGACTATGCCACCGACGGCCTGGTGATCAAGGTCGACCGGCTGGACCAGCGCGACACGCTGGGGACAACCAGCCGCTCGCCCCGCTGGTGCATCGCGTTCAAGTTCGCCGCCGAACGAGCGCGGACCAAGCTCGAATCCGTGCGGTTCCAGGTGGGCAAGCTGGGCACGATCACGCCCGTGGCCAACCTCAAGCCCGTGCTGCTGGCGGGCACGACGGTCAAGAGCGCATCCCTGCACAATTTCGATCAGATCGACCGCCTGGGCGTGAAGGTCGGCGACATGGTCTTCGTGGAGAAGGCCGGCGAGATCATCCCGCAGGTCGTCGCCGTGGACCTCGACGCCCGTGGCCCCGACGTGCAGGGGATCCGTCCGCCCCGCAAGTGCCCCGAGTGCGAGAGCGAGACCGTCCGCGACGAGAACGGCGTCTTCCTTCGCTGCGTCAACCCCGCCTGCCCCGCCCAGATCAAGGAGCGCCTGCGCTACTTCTGCGGCCGCGACCAGATGGACATCGAGGGCGTGGGCCCGGCCCTGGTCGACCAACTCGTCGATCAAGGACTGGTGCACGAATTCGCCGACCTCTACCGCCTGGAGGAGCGCCGCGATGAGTTGATTGCCCTGGAGCGAATGGGAGCCAAGAGCGCGGACAACCTGCTCGGCGCCATCGCCAAGAGCAAGGCCCACCCGCTGGCCCGGCTGCTGGCGGCCCTGAACATCCCGCACGTCGGCGTGAACACCGCGGCGCTGCTGGCCGAGCACTTCGGGACGATCGACGGACTGATGGCGGCCGACATGGACGCTTTGCAGGAGGTCGAAGGTATCGGCCCGGAGTTGGCCGAGAGCATCCACGGCTTCCTGCACCGCAAGGCGGGCCAACAGACCATCGAGCACCTCCGTGCCGTCGGCGTGAACATGAAGCAGCCCAAGCGCCAGACGGCCGGGCCGCAGCCCTTCGCCGGCAAGACGATCGTCGTCACCGGCACACTGGAGCGCTTCGGCCGCAAGGAAGTCCAGGATCTCATCGCCAAGCTGGGCGGCAAGGCCGCCGGCTCCGTCAGCGGCAAGACCGACTTCGTCGTGGTCGGCGCCGACCCGGGCTCGAAACTCGACAAGGCCCGCACCCTCAAGGTCGAAGTCATCGACGAAAACGAATTCTGCCGCCGCGCGGGGCTTACGTGATCGAGGGCGACCCCGTGTGAGGAGCAATCTGTCCGAACCACGACACAGTCCGAACCGCGACCGTAAGGGAGCGGCCGGAACGGCACGAATCCACCGCTTCCTTACGGGCGCGGTTCGGAACGAGGGCATGATCATGTTGAGAGGTCGATTCGTGATGTACGCCGTCATCGGTTGGTGCACCTGGACTGTCGCGGCGACGCAGGCGGCCGAGACGAGCGAGCATTTCGATTCCGAGTCATCCATCAAGACCTGGACGTTCAGCAATGGGCCGGAATTCCCAGGGGCGGGCGGTACCATCGAATGGAACAGCACGGAGGGACACGCATCGCCCGGCTGCCTGGTGCTCAAGCACTCGTTCGTCGGCGGCGGGAGGTACGTCCAGGCGACGGGGCTCGTACCCGGCGGCGTCGATGCGCGGGTTGCCCGCGTCTGGCTGAAGAAGCCCGGCGCCCACCGCATCTCGTTCCGGGCCATCGACCAGGCCGGCCAGTGTTTCCAGAAGGGCATCGAATACGTCTGCCCCGACTGGCAGCAGATCGAGGTCGACCTGGACCAGTGGGGCTCGCACTGGGGCGGGCCGAACGACGGCAAGCTGCGGCGGCCGATCCGCCAGTTCGCCGTCGTCGTCGAGAACAGCACCGTGCCCAAGGAGGGCACGCTGCTGGTCGATGACGTGGAGTTCCTGCCCGAACCCGCCGGCGCTGGCGCTAACGTGACGTATACCGCGGTCGACTTCGCGAATGCCGGCGGCTGGCACGTCAGCGGCGGACCGGGCAACGCTCTTGACCGCGGCGCATGGAGCTACCGATTCAACGCGGGCTCGCCACCGACCATTAGCACCGATTTCTCACTGCTCGGCGAGCCGGTGTCGATGCGGCTGGTGCTGGACGGTGACGGCTCGGGTCACGGCGTGCGGCTGGATCTCGGCTCGCATTTCCAGTCGTTCCACCGCCGCATCGGCGCACTGGCCGCCAAGGGCGAACAGGTCATCGAGACGCCTCTCGGCAAGTTGGAGGGCTGGGGTCATTACGGCGGTGAGGACAACGGCATTGCCCGCCAGCCTCTGCGGCTGCGGCGGATCAGCCTGGAACGAAGCAGCGGCGCCGCCGACTCCGGCACGCTCATCCTGAAGCGAGTCGAAGTCGTCACGCGGCCGAGGGACGGCCAAGCGGTCGTGCTCGTGCCGACCGTCAGCGGCGAGGCTCCCGATGTGCGGTTCTCCGTGCGGGCGATCAACCTGCGGCCCACCGCCGTCGAGGGCCGCCTATGGTGCGACGTGTGCGGCCTGGCGGGCACGAATCAACGACACGAGACCGCTCTGTCTCTGGCGGCCAACGGCCAGCCCGTTGAATGGGACGTGGCCCACCAACTCCAGTCCGGTGAATACTTCGCCGAGGCGGTGTTCCAGTGGGCCGACGGTGAGTTCGTCTCCAAACCGGTCTCCGTGGGCACCTCGGTCAACCCCTTCCCGCCGGATGACCGGTCGGCCGAACTCGATCCCGCCAGCATCATCGGCGCGGGACTGTACCTGTACCGCTGGCGCGGCGTGCCCAACTATCAGCAGCGGGCCGCCGAAGTGGCCGCCCTCGCCCGGCACGCCGGCGTCAAATGGACGCGAGAGGAAATCCAGTGGGCCGCCACCGAGCCCGTCCAGGGCCGGTTCGACTGGCAGTTCTATGACGACATCTTCGCCGTCGCCCGGGCCAACGGCATCAGCGTCTACGGCCTGCTGGCCTACTGGTCGGACTGGGCCGACAAGAACACACCCAAGGGCGTCGAGCAATACTGCGCCTGGGCCCGCCAGGTCGTGCGGCGATATAACGACCGGATCAAGCACTGGGAAGTCTGGAACGAGCCCAACATCTTCTTCTGGAGCGGGCCGAGGGAACTGTACGCCGATTTGCTCAAGCAGGCCTACGCCGCGATCAAGGCCGAGGACCCCGACGCCGTCGTCATGGGCTGCTCGACCGCCGGCATCGACACCGATTTCATCAGGAAGGTTATCGGCTGGGGCGGACGATTCGACGCCCTGACCATTCACCCTTATCGCGGCGTCATGGACGACTTGCAGTTCATGCAGGAACTGCGCGACGTGCGCCGGCTCGTCGACGACCGCGAGGTCTGGCTGACGGAGATCGGTTTCCCCAGCCAGCTTGTCGACGGCCGCAGCGAGCGACAGCAGGCATCGCTGGTCGCCCGGGTCTACCTGTGCACGGCCGCGAGCGGAGCCGCCCGCAACGTATCCTGGTATGATTTCCGCAACGACGGCGTCGACCCGTTCTACAACGAGATGAATTTCGGCCTCGTGCGGCACGACCTGCGGCCCAAGCCGGGCTACACCGCCCTGGCCATGCTGGGCCGCACGATCGGCCACATGCGTCTCGCCGGGCCCGTCGACGCCGGACCCGACACCTATGGCTTCCGGTTCACCGACGGCAAAACGGACGTTGTCGCTGTCTGCTCGCCTGAGAAAGGCCGCGTATTCACCGCCGCGATGCCGAAGGACGTACAAATCCGCGACACGTTCGGCGAGTCGATCAGACCGGTCTGGCAGAACGGCATGGCGTCAGTCACATCGGACGCCGGCTTCCCGGTGTACTTCGCCGGCCGACCCGGCTTTGAATTCAAGCCGGCCAAGGCGGCGATCTCCTGCTCGATCGAGCCGGCGGCGGTCCGTGCAGGCCGGATGGTCACGTGTCACCTTGAATCCGAGTCCCCGATGACGATCGGCGTCTGGGACGTACCCCCCGGTTGGCCGACGCCTCGGCGCCTCGACGACCGCACCTGGCAGATCGCAGTACCTCCGACCGCACCCGCCTGGGAGTATGATCTGCACGCCCAGATCGAAGGCGCGAGCCTGCGCCTCCCGATCCGAATCGCGGTCACGCCCATCGTGATCCGTACCTGAATAGCGGCGGAGAATCACTCTCTCGATCTGTCCTGCGATCCAACCAGCACGAAGCGCAAGCAAGCGAGTGCTCCTCACGGCTTTCGCGTCAGCGAGCAGGCACTCGCTTGGGCTTCGTGCTGGTACGAGACTCGCTCTGCGTTCCCGCTCAGCGGCGGGTCATCTCGAACAGTTGGGCGGCCTGGGGGCCGAGGAAACCCTGGAACCGCGCGGGACGGCCGGATTTGTCGGGGACATCACCGCGTTCGGCGAGTTCATAGTAGGCGTAGGCCCACCGCAGGGTCGACGGCTCGCCGGCATCATCGACGGCCGGGCAATCGACGTCCACCGCCTGGGTGGCCGTCTGTCGCAGCTTGCTCCCGCGCTCGCCCTCGATCTCGGGCTTGAGCGGCATACCCGCCTCGCGCAGCCCCCGGACGGTCGCCTCGATGTCGGGCCACTCGGGCACGTTCTGCTCGTTGATGTAGGCCGTGAAGTGGTTGACGTTGTTGCCGTGCAGCAGCGTCCACGCCG
>JACQVT010000056.1 GCA_016209665.1 Planctomycetota bacterium
ACCGCCGACGTCAGGCTGTTGATTGCCGAACCGCTCTCGTGTAGCTCCCTGAGGTGGACCATGTCCGTAGACGCCAAGGTTCTGGTTGCCATTCTACGGGATCGGCGGACTTTCAAGAGGGTTAGCCATGAAGGGTGGTATCACATCCCGGTCGAGAGTGCCGAAAAATGGGTGGGGGACCGGTGGCCACCCGAACACCTGGCGTTCTACCAAACCAAGGAATTCGGGTCTGAGGCGTTCGGAGTACAGTACCACGCACGCGTGCGCGACGTGCGTCGGATTCGACGCGGGGACATTCTGCGAGACAAACCACACAAGGCACGGCTTCCGTACTTCCAACTTCTGCTGGAGCCATTGCAGCGATTGGCTCAACCGATACGCAGCTATCGCCAGCGTTACATCGTGTTCATCCCCACCGTTTGGTCGAAGTTCACGACCGCAAACGAACTTAACGATCTTTTCGACGACAGCCCGTTGGAAGACACACTGTGGGGTGAACTGAAGCGTCTGCAGATCAGAGCAGAGCGCCAGTTCTTCGTGGATGTGAGTGGGCGTAATTATGCCCTCGATTTCGCCATCTACTGTGCGTCGGGCAAGCTTGATGTGGAAACCGATGGAGACACGTGGCACGCAAATCCGGAGCGCAGCAAGGGAGACAACTTGCGCGACAACGACTTGCAGACGAGTGGATGGAGGGTACTACGGTTCAGTACACCACAGATTCGAGATCAGATGGTCGACTACTGCTTACCCCAAATCGTCCGCAACATCGATCGACTTGGCGGCGTGGATGAGGGCAGAGTCCTACCCCGGCAGATCCGGTTAGAGGGAGATGAGATGAATCAGTTGGAGTTGTTCGGTGACTGACCGATCAACCAAGAGGGAGGGAGGCTCGTTCACTCATTTCTGAGCTTTGGTGGACAACCGTGAGGGCGTGGCGACGACTCGCGGCCCAGCCGCGGCGGTGGCGCGGAGGTCACAGCAACGCTGGAGACTGGACACCCCCAACGTCGGCAACAATTGCGCCCACGTTTCACATCGGCGGCTGGCGATCTGGGCAACTCGGACAAGCCGGGCAACGGCAGACCGCACAACCTCCGCCGCCCGCCGAGGAAAAGCGCCGCGTCGACCGAAGAATCCGCCAAATCCCATTGGCGAACTCGGCGACGACGTTATAATCGTGCCCGCTCGGGCCAGAACCGAGTCCGCACGCTGCACGGGGAGAGAAGTGAACGAGGCTGCCGTGCAGGCAGTCCGTTCGTCGGCGGGGAGGATCGCCCGCCCCTGTCTGATCCACCACGAGCCATCGCGACACGGAGGCCGCGTCACAGGCCCGCAGAGACTGGAAGACCCCCAGGGGTCTCGGCCAGTGTTTGTCGACGGGAGACGAAAGGCCATGATGCGAAAACCGAAGGACATCGTGCTGTGGGAGACCATGCCGTGGAAAGCCAGCGCCGGGAGCGGCTCCGGCGGCCGCGCGGCCCGTGCTCAGACCAAACCGACTGCCAAGCTGTCCCGCCTGCCGGGCGACGATCGATGTCGCGCCATGACTAAGTCACGGCGCCCCTGCCGCGGAAAGATCGTCGAAGGTTCGGACTTCTGCGTCTTCCACGATCCCAAAACCGCCTCCAAGATGCGCGAGCGACATCCGGTCAAGACCAGCGCGGCGAGCCGGCGGCTTTCGCGTTTGCCCGACGGCTATCTCCGCAAGCTGACAAGCCGGCGGGCGATCGGCCTGGCGATGGATCGTTTGTATCGCGAGGTGCGGCTCGAGATCATCACACCCGAGATGGGCAATGTGCTGCTCGGCATCCTCGGACGGCTCCTGGATTCGGGCCTGCCCGACCGTCCCGGCCGACCGGTCAGCGGCCGGGCCCGAGCGGACCGCCTGCGGCCTCGCGTCAAGGAGATGCTCACCCGGGCCGAGCGGGCCGCGTGGCGAAAAGCCATCGCCGCCGCGCCGGAGAACGCCGTTGATGACGCCCAACTGTTCCTGCCCTTCCCGCGCGGCGCGGCCCGCGGCACGGCGTGACCCGGGTCCTGGTTGGAGGGAACGTACATGCACCCTGGAATCAGACGCGGATGGATCAACCCGGCTTTCATGGTGACGATCATGGCAGGCACACTTCACGCGGCGGACATCCCGGCCGACTGGCTGACGTTCGGCGGGCGGAAGAACGACGTCAACTGGCAGGCCAAATGGATCTGGCTGGACGATGAGGCCGGCCCGCGAAACTTGTACCTGTGCGCCCGGCGGGACTTCGACCTCACCGACACCGCCGGGGCCGCGTTCCGTCTGCACGTCTCCGCCGACAGTCGATACCGACTCTACGTCAACGGCGAGTGGATCGGCGACGGGCCGGCCCGCTCGTTCTACTGGGCCCAGCAGTTCGACACCTACGACGTGGGGGACCTCCTGCGCGACGGCGCGAACACCCTCGCGGTACTCGTCAGCCACTACGGCGAGGGCACCTTCCAGTACGACCCCAGCGGGCAGGCGGGCCTGCTCGTGCAGCTCGAACGCAGTAACGAGCCGCGGGGTTCATCTCATCGCAGTGACGAGCCGCGGGGTTTATCCCCGCGCATATCTGGCGAGTGGCGTCCCATCCTCACCACTGACGAGTCGTGGCAGGTCCGCCGGCACGACGGCTACCTGCGGCCCACGATGCGCATCAGTTGCCAGATGCCGTTCGAGGAGATGGTGGACGGCCGGCTGCTGCCGCCGGACTGGATGGCGCCGGCGGGCCGGCTACCCGACGCCGGGCCGGCCAAGGTGATCGGGCCGGTGGGCACGCCGCCCTGGACCACGATGGTCGGCCGGTCCGTGCCGTTCCTCACCCGCGAGCCGATCGCGCCGGTGCGGTTGTGGAAGGCCGAGAGGGTCAAGCTGCCCGACCTGGGTCTTGGCTTCACGGTGCGGCCTTACCTGCTGCCCGGCTACTTCATGCAGAACCATCGTGAACTCAAGGGCTTCGCCGCGACGACGATCGACAGCCCGGTCGAGCAGACGATCCGGTTCCCGCACACCTGCGATCGGGCCGAGCTGCCGATCGTCAACGGCCAGGTGGCTGAGCACGATAAGCCGGTCCCGCTGCACAAGGGGCCCAACCTGTGCGTGATCGCGATGCAGCCCGGCAACCATCACGAATTCGACCGCATCTACTGCGCGTTTCTGGAGAGTCCGCAGGAGTCCGAGCCGGGTTCTGCGAACCCGGTGTCCGCCGTCACGCTGAAGGGCGTTTTCAATGACGAGACCGCCTGGACGATCTTCGGCCCGTTCGACGACTACGGCGAGGTTCATAGGCGCGTCACCAAGGCCCGCTCCGTCGCCGATCTCGAACCGTTCAAGGCCAGCGCCAAGATCGTCCGGCCCGAGGACATCCTGACCCACGGCTCGGCCTGGGAGGAGTCGCGGTCGGCCCGGCCGGTGCCGGGCGACGTTCGGATCGAGTCCGCCGAGGCCCTGTTCGGCTCGAAGGCCGCGGTGAGTACCGTGTATCCCCCCGAGGAACGAGCCGCGGGCGAAACAAGCGGCGGAACGGCCGTCCCCGCGCATTCGGCGTTATGGCTCGATTTCGGCCGCGAGTTAGTCGGCAACACGGAACTGGACCTCGACGCTCCCGCCGGCTGCGTGCTGACGTTCAATTTCCTGGAGGAGATCGAGGACGGCAAGCGCATCCACTACACCGGCGACAACCACGGCGGTCTGCGATACGTCACCGCCGGCGGCCGCCAGCGGTTCACGTCCTTCCTCCGCCGCGGGTACCGCTACATGCAGTTGATCGTCGGCAACGCCGCCGGCCCGGTGCGGCTGCGGGGCGTGCGGACGATCTTCGCCACGTACCCGGCGGTCGAGACCGGCGCGTTCGCCTGCTCGGACCCGCTGCTGACGAAGATCTGGCAGGTTGGCCGGCACACGCTGCGCTGCTGCAGCGAGGACACCTACACCGACTGCCCGACCTACGAGCAGACCTACTGGGTGGGCGACGGCCGCAACGAGGCCATGGTCGACTACGCCGCCTACGGCAACCTTGCCCTGGCCCGGCGATGCGCGGAACTGCCCGCGCTTTCGCTCCAGCGACAACTGCTGACCGAGAGCCAGGTGCCCTCCGCATGGGACAACCTCCTGACGGCGTGGAGCCTGCTGTGGGTCCAGATGACCGAGGAGCACTACCAGTACAGCGGCGACCGCGAGTACCTCACCCGCATCTATCCGGCCGTCTCGCGCATGCTGCACAACATCCGCGACAAGCTGACCGATGAGCGGGGCCTGCTCTCGATCGAAGCCTGGAACCTGTTCGACTGGGCGGGGCAGGACATCGGCCATCGGCTGGTGACGCACAACCAGATGTTCCTGGCCGAGGCCATCCGCCGGGCCGCGTATATGGCCCGCGAGCTGGGCAAGGCCGACGAGGCCAAGTACTGGGATGATTACCGCAGCGAGCTGATCGCCGCCATCAACCAGCACCTGTGGGACGAGCAGAAGGGGGCCTACATCGACGCGATTCGTGGCGACGGCAAGCCGAGCCCGATCGTCAGCCAGCAGACCAACTCGCTGGCCCTGCTGTACGGCGTAGCCCCGCCAGAGCGGGCGGCCCGCATCGAGCACGCCCCGGACTCACCGCCGCCGGGCATGGTCACGGTGGGCAGTCCGTTCGCGCTGTTTTACATGCTCGACGCCCTGGTGCACGACGGCCGGCACGCCGAAGCGATGGCCATAATCCGCGACCGCTGGGGCCAGATGGTCAAGCACGGGGCGACCACGTTCTGGGAGACGTTCCCCGGCTTCGACAAGAACTGGTGGACCCGCAGCTACTGCCACGCCTGGTCGGCGGCCCCGACGTACTTCCTGTCGCGGTGTCAACTGGGGGCCTGGTGGGATCAGCCGGGCTACAGGGTGGCCCGCATCGCTCCGGTACCGCTCGATCTGACTTGGGCCCGCGGGGCGGTGCCGACGCCGCACGGTCCGATCAACGTCGCCTGGGAAAAGTCGGCGGAGAAGTTCACGATCGAAGTCGAGCTGCCCAAGCCCGTGGCCGCCGTCGTGGATCTGCCCGTGCCCGCGGATACGTTTCCGAACGTGACCCCGGCCGACCTCAAGCCGCGCATCGTCGATGGCTGCTGGCGGATCGACCTGCCCGCGGGCGCGGCGGTCACAGTTGCGGCATCGCGGAAATGACGAGCATTCATCTGAGGGGATGACCATGTTGCGAAGATTCGTGGTTTCATTGGCGATGGGTCACGCGGCCGTCATCGGCCGCGCCGGCGGCGAGCCGGCGACCGCGCCGGCAGCGGCGTTGCCCACGGTACAGGAGATGGCCGCCGCCGAGACGGACGTTTGGGGCGAGGCGGCGATGCGGCAGCCGGACGGCGCGAGCTATGATTTCTTCGCCGGCTTGCTGCCGCCGCTACGGTGGGTCAATACGGAGTTTCGGCACTATCCGATCATGCTCAGCGCGCCGCTGGCCGCCCAGAAAGTGCGGCTGATCAGCAACGGCAGCGCGATCAACCCCCGGGCGAACAAGCCGCCGATGTGGAAGGAATCGGGCTTCGCGGTCGCGTTCAGCGTGGGGGAGCCGGACGAGCCCTACGGCGGCAACATCGAGCGGCTGGATGGGCCACGTTACGCGGAGGGGTGGCTGCCCATCGTGCAGACGACCTATCGGAGCGGCGGCGCGACCTACGCCCAGGAGGTGTTCGCCCCGGTCGAGCCGGACCTCACCGCCGCCGGCGCGGTCTTCGTGCGGTTCACGCTTGCCAAGGGCGACGCCGGGCGCGTCACGGCCCGCGTCGATTTCGACCATCCGATTCATATGGAGCAGCAGCTTCGCGACGAGGCGGGGCGTTGCCTGGTGGTGTTCGGCCCACACTGGAAGTGGAACGAGTCGAGTCGCGAGTTGCGGGCGGACCTGCGCGGGGGCGACTCGTGCGTGCTGGTGATTTTCACGGTTCCAGCGGCGAAGACGGCCTTAGCCGCGACCGCGGAGGTCTACGAGCAACATCGACAGACGTGCGCCACGTGCTGGCGGGACCGGCTCGCGCGGGCGGTGCGGCTGGAAACGCCCGAGCCGATGGTGAACGATGCCTGGCGGTCGATGGTGGTCGGGAACGAGATGGTGGCGGTGGGCGACCGCATGCACTACAGCGCCGGCAACGCCTACGACCACCTGTACGAGGCCGAGTCCGGCGACGCCGTGCGGGCGATGATGCTCTACGGCTATATCGACGAGGCCCGACGGATGATCGGCCCGTTGTTCGAGTTCGACCGCCAGGCGACGCGGTTCCACGTGGCCGGACACAAGCTCCAGTTGCTCGCCCACTACTATTGGATCACCCGGGACGCGGCCTACATCCGCGAGAGGCGGTCCATGTGGCGGCCGGTGGTCGATCTGATCGTGACCAGCCGCCAGCCGGCGCACGGCCTGCTGCCGCCGGACCGCTACGCGGGCGACATCGCCGAGGACGTTTATTCGCTGCATTCCAACGCCAACTGCTGGCGGGGCCTCCGCGACATGTCGGTGATCCTGGATGAGATCGGCAAGGGCGACGAGGCCGGTTCGGCCGAGTTCCTCGCCGAAGCCCGCCGCGTTCGCGACGTGGCCGCCGACTTCCGCAAGTCGATCCTCGACGCGGTGGCCCGCAGCGAGCGCCACGACGTGCGGCCGCCGTACATCCCCGTCGCGCTGCTGGGCCGCGAGCCGCCGCCGATCCCGCTCACCTCGACCCGCAACGGCAGCTACTACTGCCTGGTGGCCCCGTACACCCTCGGTTCGGACATCTTCGGCCACGGGTCGCAGCGCGAGCAGTGGCTGCTCGACTGGTTCCAGCAGCACGGCGGCATCGCGATGGGCATGGTCCGCTCGACGCCTCACCAGGGGCAGTTCAAGGACGAACCCGGCGTGAACGTGTTGTACGGCCTGCGGTATCAACTCACGCTGCTCCGCCGCGACGAGCGCGAGAAGGTGCTGGTCGGCTTCTACGGCCAGCTCGCCCAGGGCATGACCCGCGAGACGTTCATCGGTGGGGAGGGCTCGCGGTTCGTTCACGGCGACGAGCAGGGCCGCTCGTTCTATCTGCCGCCGAACACTACCAGCAACGCGATCTTCATGCAGACGCTACGGTACCTGCTCGTGCAGGACTGGGACCTGGACGAGGACGGCCTGCCCGACACGCTGCGCCTGCTGTATGCCGCGCCGCGGCGGTGGCTTGATGATGGCCGGACCATCCGGCTGGAGCGCGTCCCGACGGCGTTCGGGGAGATCTCGATCGAGACGGAGTCGCGGCTGGCTCATGGCGAGTTCGCGGTAAACGTCGCCGCCCCGCCGCGGCCGGTGCGACACCTGTCGCTGCGGGCGCCCTTGCCGCGGGCCTGGACCGCGGTCAGTGCCCACGTCGGCGGGGAGATACTGGCCCTGGGCCCCGACGCGACCG
>JACQVT010000531.1 GCA_016209665.1 Planctomycetota bacterium
CCAGGTCATGGCTTCCTGGGGGGTGGCGCCGCTGAGGCCGCCGGTATCGGGTCGGGCGTCGGTGACCTGGAGGAAGTAATCGTGGCCGCTCTCGGGGAGTCCGAGCACTTCCTGGATCTGCGGCTCGGTCTGCAGGATGAAGTTCTTGGGCGAGCCGCCGCCGACGAGGATCACACCGGTGCGCCTTTTCTTCAGCTTGGCCTCGAGGACAATGCCCGTCGTCTCGTTCACGTCGCGGGACGGATTGACGCGGAGGTTGCTGCCGCGAAGCTCGATGCCGGCGACGTTCATGCCGATGGTCGAGTCGCCGGGCGACGAGCAGAAACACGGCACGCCGGCCCGGTAGGCGGCGGCCAGCACCGACACGTCGTGCCGGCCGGTCTGCTCCTCGAACTCGGCGCAGTACCTGCCGAGCAGGTAGTGCAGTTCGGCGGTGCTCATCTCGTGCTGGAACTCGGGCTGGAGCAGGATCTGCCGCAGGATGTGGTCGGTCTGCATCAGCACGTCATTGTAGTCGAGCAGGATGTCGTAGATGCGGACCACGCCCACGCGGCGGATGTCGGGGTCGTGGATGAACGGCGAGCCGCGGAACAGCGGCATGTTCATCGCGTGGTGCATGTCGTGGTAGAGGTTGGCCCCGGTGGAGACGATCCAGTCGACGAAGCCGGCCTTGATCAAGGGGATGATGCACGATCCGCCGACGCCGGCGGGCGTCATGGCCCCGGACAGGCTCATGCCGATCGTCACGTCGGGGTCCAGCATCCGCTCGGCGAACAGGCGGCAGGCCTCTTGCAGTCGGGCCCCGTTGTAGGCGAGGAACACTCGGTCGATCAGCTCCGGCAGGGTCTCCTTCCCTGAGATCGGCTGGGGCAGGATGCGCTTGCCGCACAGGAACCGCTGTTTGCCCTTGCCGAACTTGTGCGGGTACTTGCTCACGAACTTCTTCGGCAACACGATCTTGCCCATCAAGGCTGCTCCTGTTCGCGGTAGACAGCCGGAGAACTCTGGGGTCTTCGCCACTCGGGGCGGACCCGTCGCTTGCGCTCCGGGCTCTGACTTCCGGCCCCGACGACTCTCCCACACAGCTTCTCGGAGTCTCCGTCGGTCCGTCGGCGGGCAAACATACTGCCCCCCCACTGTGGTTTCAAGAATCATCGGCTCCGTCGTCGCTTGTGGTGGGTTGATGCCCGGATATACTGGGCGACCGGACCCGTCGGAGGAATCGGATGAAGCTTGTGTATCGAGTGCTGGCGTTGCTGCTCGTGCTGACGTGGGCGGCGGGGTGTCGGCGATCGGGCAGTGCGACGCAGCCGGCGTCGGGCAAACGGCCGACGGTCGGCGTGGCGTTCGAGACGTTGCAGACGGAATACTGGGTGGCGAGTCTCGACGCGGTCAAGGCCGAACTCGACAAGCGCGGCATGGACATCCTGACGGCGGTTGCCGATGGCGATGCGAACCGCCAGCTCGAACAGGTGAACAGCTTCATCGCCCGGCGGGTGGACGGCATCATCCTCGTGCCCAAGGACGCCCAGACGGTCATCCCCATGATCCGGGCGGCCAATCGGGCCCAAGTGCCGATCGTCCTGTACAACCGCCCGCCGGCGGAGAGCGACGCCAAATCCGTCACCGTGGTGGCCGACAACCGGGCCATCACCCGCGAGACGGTGACGTTCATGGCCGAGCAGGCGAAGAAACGCGGGGGCAGGCACAAGGCCGCGATCCTCATCGGCGACCTGGGCGACATCAACGCCGTCGGTCGGCGCGACGGGTTCGATGAGGCGATCAAGCACTACGCCGAGGTCATCGAGGTCGTCGCCCGCATCCCGACCGAGTGGAACCAGGAGAAGGCCCTGGCCGGCCTCACCAACGCCCTCCAGGCGAACCCGGACATCAACTTCATCTTCACCTCGTCGGACTTTTTGCTCCCGTCGATCGCCTCGGCGCTCAAGACGGCCGGCAAGTACAAGAAGATCGGGGAGGAAGGCCACGTGCTGCTGGGCGGGTTCGACGGTGATGCGACGGCGTACCGGATGCTGGTCGAGGGCTACCTCGACGCGGATGGCGTGCAGGACGTCTACTTCGAGTGCGCCGCCGCCGTGCAAGCCCTCGTCGACCTGCGGGCCGGCAAAGACGTGCCGCCGATGATCTATGACCCCGGGCTGGTGATTCAGCAGGGCAATCTCAGCCAAGCCGCCTCGCGTATGTGGGGCGCGAACGTCAAGAAGTAGCCATTGTCGCCGCGAACGTTCCTATCTCGAGCCGGCCGGCGCCTCCTGCTGTCGGACTACCTGGTGCTGTATTTCTGCGCGGCGTACTGCCTGGCGGTCTGGCCGTTCGCGCCGGACTTCGCCTCGACAGCGAACGTCCGCAACGTGCTCTCGAACGTCTGGCCGCTGCTGGCGGTGGCGGTGGGCCAGACGGTGGTGCTGATTACCGGCGGCATCGACTTGTCGGTCACATCGATCATCGCCCTGGCCAGCGTGACGGGGGCATGGGTGATGAGCGGCACCACCGGGCTGTTGGCGGGCCACCCGCTGGCCGTGGCGGCGGGAATCCCGGCCATGCTGGCCGTGGGGGTCCTGGTGGGGCTGCTCAACGGCCTGGCCATCAGCCGGCTCAACATGCCGCCGTTCATCGTGACGCTGACGGCGATGATGTTCTTCAGCGGCCTGGCGGTGTGGGCGACGCACTCGCAGAACATTCACAACCTGCCGGGAACATTCGTCGAGCTGGGACACGGCGGCGTGGGCCCGGTCTCGTATGCGTTGATCATTACCGTCGTGCTGGCGGTGCTGCTGCACGGGTTGCTGACGCGGACGACCTGGGGACGGTGGATCTACGCCGTCGGGCACAGTTGCCGCACGTCGCGGGTGTCGGGTGTACCTGTGGGCACGACGATCCTGCTGGCCTACGTCATCAGCGGGGCCTGCGCCGTCGTCGGGTCGATCCTGTACACCGCGCGGCTGGAGACGGGCTCGCCGGTGATGGGCCAGCGAATCCTGCTGGATGTGATCGGAGCCGCGGTGCTGGGCGGGACCAGCCTGTTCGGCGGCCGGGGCAAGGTGTTGTGGACGGTGTTCGGCGTGCTGTTTATCACGCTGGTCGACAACAGCCTGAACATGCTGGGGCTGTCGTACTTCAAGATCGTGATGGCCATGGGTGGGGTCATCCTGATGGCGGCCCTGATCGATGCCGCCCGACATCGGATCGCGTCGGGACGGTAAGGAAAGTGTGGGACCGGCAGGATGCCGGTCCCACACCAGATCTGCCCAGGCCATCTGGGCTTCCGCGGAGTGGCGTTCATGTCCGAGGCCGTGCTGGAATGTTGCGACATCAACAAGGCGTTCTTCGGCGTGCCGGTGCTGCGGAACGTCAGCCTGACACTTGCCCGGAGTGAGGTCTGCGGCCTGGTCGGCGAAAACGGGGCGGGCAAGTCCACGCTGATGAACATCCTCGGCGGCGTGCTGCCGGCCGATTCGGGGCGGATGCTCCTAGCCGGCGAGGTTTACGTGCCGGCGAACCCCGCCGCCGCCGCCCGCCACGGCATCGCGTTCATCCATCAGGAACTCAACCTGTTCAACAACCTGAGCGTGGCCGAGAATCTCTGCCTGGGCGCGTTTCCACGACGGCGAGTCCTGGGCATCCCGTTCATCGATCGGCGGGCCGTCCGGG
>JACQVT010000557.1 GCA_016209665.1 Planctomycetota bacterium
CCCCAGCCCTCGCGCTCCTGCCGCTCGTCGATCAGACGACCAATGTCCCAGTAGAGCCGCACAAGCTCGGTATTCGCGGCGAGAATCGCCCTCGTCTGCGCCAGTTGGATGCGGGCTTTGATCTGCTTCAAGAGAGTCGGGAAGCCGGCGGGCGGTTTCCCAGCGGGCTGTTGGACAATGTGCCCGGCGGACCGTGGCGATGCGTTGGCGTTCAAGCGGTCGCTGGATCGGCGTTGCTTGGAGGTCATAGCCTATGGTCCCATCAAATGGCGATCCGTCCAATCTCGTCCAGCGTGATCTCGTCGCCCGTCCGGTCGTACACCTCGTGGTGCGCGGCGATTCCCGCCATGGCGGGCCGGCTGTAGGCGGCGATGGCCCGGACGCCCTCGAGGGTCCCACCGTCGCCCAGATACGCTGTAGTCCCAGTCGCCCCGAATCTATGACAGCACGTGGTTTCCAGCAACTTCACGGCCTCGGATCGGCGCGTGACGACGTTGCAGACCAAAACCGAACCGGATCTCGGCCACCGATTCCGTCCGACCGACCGTGGTGCGATCGCCTTTTTTGTGCCTGCTTGTGGCAACCGGACCGAGCAGACAGCGCTCAGCCACGAGAAGCTCAAAAAAGCACATCGCGGGCTGCGCCCGCAACCCAAGGACGCCCGCCACGGCAGGTGAAGTCTGACGCGGCGACACGGGGAAAGCCAGTGCCGTCCCGCGGATCTGCGCGCCGCGGGAAGATTCTGCGGGGTAGTTGTACGAAGAGTCTGGTTCACGGGCGGCCCAGATCACGTTTTCCTGCCCGTGCTCCACCTTCTCACCGCCGGATGACGCCACTATCATAGCCGCCAGCGACCCCTGGCGTCGGGAGCTTCCATGCACGATACGGCCGATGCTGACCTGCCACTGCTTCGCCTCCAGCAGGCCTCGCGGCGGTTCCGGATGGGCGAGGTCGATGTGATCGCGCTGGCCGACGTGGACCTGGCGATCCGGCCCGGCGAGCTGATGGTCATCCTCGGCCCCAGCGGCTCGGGCAAGAGCACGCTGCTCAACCTGATCGGCGGGCTCGACCGGCCCACGAGCGGGCGGGTGTGGTACCGCGACGTGAACCTGACCGCGATGAACGACGTCGAACTCACGGCGTACCGCCGCGACCGGGTGGGATTCATCTTCCAGTTCTACAACCTCGTGCCGACGCTGACGGCGTACGAGAACGTGCAGGTGGCGACGGAGCTGGTCACCAACTCGCCGGCCGCACCCGGCGGCAACGGCGGCCCGCTCGATCCGGCCGCCGCGTTGGCGATGGTGGAGCTGAGCGACCGGGCGGACCACTTCCCGGCCCAGCTCTCGGGCGGCGAACAGCAGCGGGTGGCGATCGCCCGAGCCCTGGCCAAGCGGCCCGAGCTGCTGCTGGCCGACGAGCCGACCGGGGCGCTCGATCTCACCGGCGCTCGCAACGTGCTCGGCCTCTTGCAGCGGCTCAACCGGCGGCAGGGGCTGACGGTGATCATCATCACGCACAACCCGGCGATCGCGGAACTGGCGGGACGGACGGTCCGGCTGGCCAGCGGCCACGTGGCCGAGGTCCGCGCGAACGATCGGCCCATCGAGGCCGAGGCGATCGAGTGGTGACGTGAAGGAACGGCATGTTCGTCCTGAACCGCAAACTCCTCCGCGACGCCGCTGCCGGCGCGGGCACGCTGGTGACGGTGGTCGCCATCATGGCCGTGGGCACCGGCGTCTACGTCGGCATGCGGTCGGCCCAGCGGATCCTCTCCGCCAGCCAGGCCGACTACTACCGCTCGTACCGTTTCGCCGACTTTTGGATCGACGTCAAGAAGGCCCCGCTCAGTGCGGCCGAGTCCATCGCCCGCCTGCCGGGCATGGCGGCCCTCGAGGCCCGCGTCGTGTTCGACGTGATCCTCGACCTGCCCGGCGAGGTCGAGCCGCTGTCGGGCCGCCTGATCTCCGCCCCGGCCCGCGGGTTCGACCGCACCCTCAACGGCATCTGCCTGGTCCGCGGAGCGGGCTTCTCGGACGACCGCGAGGCCGAAGCGATCATCGGCGAGGCGTTCGCCCGGGCCCACCACCTGGAGCCCGGCGACCGCGTCAGCCTGATCCTCAACGGCAAGCTGGAGTCGTTCATCATCGCCGGCACGGCCATCAGCCCCGAGTACGTCTACATGGTCCGGGGGGTGGGCGACTTCATTCCGGATCCGAAGCATTTCGGCATCCTGTACGTCAAGGCCGATTACGCCCGGCGGGTGCTCGATTTCCAGGACGCCTGCAACCAGGTCGTGGGCCGGCTGGTTGACGCCGGCGGCGAGGGCGAAGACCTGTCGTTCCTGCTCGCCCGCATCGAGCGGATGCTCGATCCTTACGGCGTGCTCGCCGTCGTGCCCCGCGAGCGGCAGGCGTCCAACCGGTTCCTGTCCGACGAGATCCGCAGCCTCGGCATAACCGCCCTGATCATGCCGACGATCTTTCTGTTCATCGCCGCCCTGGTGCTCAACGTCGTGACCAGCCGCCTGGCCGAGCGGCAGCGCACGGTCATCGGCACGCTCAAGGCCCTGGGCTACTCGAACCGCCAGGTGCTCGTACACTTCCTCTCGTTCGGGCTGCTCGTGGGTCTGGCCGGCGGGCTTACGGGGTGCGGCTTCGGCATACTCCTGGCCCGCGGCATGATGGAACTCTACAAGAGCTTCTTCCAGTTCCCGCGGTTCGCGTTCTACGTGTACCCCGACCTGCTCGCCGCCGCCGTCGGTATCAGTCTGGTGTTCGCGGTGGGGGGCACGGCCAAGGGCGTTCGCCGCGTGCTGCGCTTGCAGCCGGCGGAGGCCATGCGCCCGCGGCCGCCCGAGCGGGGCGGGGCCGTGCTCCTCGAGCGATTCCCGCGGCTGTGGCGGGCCCTGGGCTTCCGGACGCACGTCGCCCTCCGCGGACTGGCCCGCAACCGCGGCCGCACCATCACCGGCATGATCGCCTCCACCCTGTCGGTAGCCATCATCTTCATGGCCCTGGGCATGGCCGACGCCGTGCGCTTCCTGCTGGAATTCCAGTTCGACCGCGTCCTGCACAGCGACGTGGACATCGGCATGCAGAACGAACGATCGATCGCCGCGGTCTACGAAGGACAAAGCCTGCCCGGCGTCGATCGGGTCGAGCCGGTCCTCGGCGTGTCGTGCGATCTGCGGCGCGGACGGGTCTCGCGACGGCTGTCGATCACGGGTCTTGCCCCGCGGCATGGATTGACCACGCCGGTGGCGGCCGACCTGCGGCCGATCGACATCCCCGAGGCGGGCATCGTGCTCACGAGGAAACTGGCCGAGATCTTCGGCGTGAACGTGGGCGATGAGATCGAGATGACGCCCGTGCGCGGCCAGCGACGGACGGTGCCCGTCCGCGTGGGGGCCATCGTCGAGGGGCTCGTCGGGCTGGAGTGCTACGCCGATCTTCGCTACCTCAGCCGCCTGGTCGGCGAGGCGACGGCGGTCAACGCGCTGCAACTGGCGGTGAGCGCGGCGAGGCAACCGGAGCTGTTCCGGGCCATCAAGCGGCTGCCCAACGCCCAGGGCCTCAGCGTGCGGGCCAACACGCGGGACAACATCCGCGACACGTTTATCCGCACGATGCGCTTCTCGATCACCAGCATCATTCTGTTCGCGGGGATCATCGCCTTCGGCAGTGTGCTGAACTCCTCCCTGATCGAGATCGGCGACCGCATGCGCGACATCGCCACGTTCCGCGTGCTGGGCTACAAGCCGGGCGCGATCGCGGGCATCTTCTTCCGGCAGAACGTCGTCGTCGTGACGGTCGGCCTCGTCGTGGGCCTGCCGCTCGGATACTGTCTGTTGCGGCTGATCGCCCATGCATACAATACCGAGTTGTTTCGAATGCACGTGGCCGTCGGCTGGCGAAGCGTGAGCCTGACCGCGGTCCTCACGCTGCTGTTTGTACTGGCGGCCCAGATCGTCGTGTATCGCCAGATCGTCCGGCTCGACTGGCTCGAGGGCGTGAAGGTGAAGGAGTAGCTGAGAAGTGCGAAGTGCGAAGTGCGAAGTGAGAAGTCAGAGGGCATCCGAAGACCCGTGTGGGACCGGCTTCCAGCCGGTCGGTTTTCAGGGTTTTAGGATGCAC
>JACQVT010000558.1 GCA_016209665.1 Planctomycetota bacterium
CGCCCAGAGGCAGGCACACTGCCGCAACCCGGCGGGCCCGCGTCGATTCGGGAGCCAGCACGAACGCCAGTGTGCCCGGGGCCATGAAACCCGCCATCACCGCGTGGGCCGAGATGATCGTGGCGTTAGTCACTTCGACGGGTAGGACCGCCGCCACCAGACCGGCCCACCAGGCTTGGCCCACGGTGCCCAGTTTTCGGCATGCGGCGAGCACGGTCAGCAGGATGGTGAGCGATGCACACAACGGCGGTAGGGCGGCGGCCCACTCGTGGTAGCCGAACACCCGCACGGAGATACCGATGAGGGCATTGTCCAGCAGCCGCACCTCCCATTGGTTCACGGGGGCACGGTGCCACAGTCAGGCGTACCGCAGGTAGAACATGTCGTCGCTGCCTTCGAGCCCCACGAAGAACACCATGCGGACCAACAGCCACACGCCCAGGCAGAGGGCTGTCACCACGGTCCACGAACGGGCGGCGTCCCGCAATGCGTCCGAGATCGGCAGGTCTCGGGAGAACCGGGGCTCCGCGCGGGCTGAAGCCCGCGGTTCGTTGGCAGCCGCGAAATCAGGGGCGGGCTCGGCGGTTGGTGTCATGCGCGGCACATCTCCACGTTCGAGATGACGCAGGCGTGTTTGCCGGCGGCGGTGGGGGCGATGCGATCGCGTCGCGTGATGCGGACGGCCACGTCCGGCCCCATCCGTTGGCGGATATCGCGGAGCACGGCCGCCTGTACGGCCGGCGTGAACCGATCGTCCGCCACCACCTCGATGTCGAGGTCCCGGAGCGAATCCTGCACGACTCTGAATTGTCGCAGGCCCTCCGCCTCCCGCAGCACGTAGATGATCGACAAGGCGTGCATGTGGCGGATGCTGTCACCGTCGCGGCAGACGATCTGGTCGGTCAGTCGGCCGCGGACCTCGAGCAACTGGCGCGACGCCCGGCCGCACACGCAGCGCCCGTCAAGCTGGCGACCGGCCTCGGGCGGCACCTGGGCCAGATCGCCGAGGCGATAGCGGATCAACGTCGAGGCGAACGCTTCCAGACAGGTCACGACGACCTCACCCACCTCACCTGGACCGACGGGCCGCCCAGCCGGGTCGAGCACCTCGACGATGACGTTCTCATCGGCCACGTGGAGCCGGCCAGCCGGACAGGCCCCGGCGAGAAAGCCGCAGTCGCGGCTGCCGTATTCGATGACCACGCGGGCCCCGAACGCGGCCTGGATGTCGCTGCTGTCTCGCGGCGTGACGGTCTCGCCGGTGACAAACACCGCCCGCGGCGACTGGCGGTCGGCCAGGGTATCGCCCGTCTTCAGCATGTGGCGGGCCAGCAGCGCCAGGCTGCTCGCGTAGCCGTACAGCAGCCGCGGCCGCACGCTGCGGATGCGGGCCGCATAGCTCGCCATCGTCTCGGCGGTCATGTCGAACGCATCGAGCACCGACTGGTTGAGCAGGCGGTCCCGCCAGACCCGCAGTCGGCCCGGCGTCGTGCCGCTCGACGGACCCGCCCACAGCATGATCTCGCGGTCGCCCGGCCGGAGGTTCCACCAATCGCGGGCCCGCCATCGAGCCGCCCAGTCAGCGGCCTGGCGGCATCGGTCGATGTAGAACCGCAACGGCTCGCCGGTGGAGCCGCCGGTGCTGTATACCCGGGCCGGTCCGCCCGGGCAGTCGCGCCAGGTCATCTCGTCGAGGTGGTCGCGGACATCCGCGCGGTTCAGCAGCGGCAGCCGGGCCAATGTATCCAGGCCGAGATCGGGATCGCGGGGATCGAGTGCGGCGGCTCGAAACCGTCGGCGGTAGAACGGACTGTGCGCATCGGCGAGCATCAGCGATCGGCGGAGTTTCGCCGTCTGCCGGGCGGTGATCGCACTGACCGCGTCATGGTCGGACGCGCGGAGTTGTCGATAGCGGCGCATGGTATCGCGGCCGATCAGCCGTTCCGTCAGCGGCCAGAAGATCTGCCCGGCCAGCCAGCGGTTCATCGGCTCACCTCCAGACTCGCCGGCCGGGGCCCGGTCGCGACGGCGACATCCTCGGCCCGCAGGTCGATCCCGAACAGCCGGACCGGACGGTGGGCAGCCGCGGCGTGCCGAGCCTGCACGACGCGGTCGAATACCGCCTGGACCTCGCGGGCCACCTCACCCCAGCCGCGGGCTCCGCCGTGAGCGGCGATCAGGACACGGTTCCAATCCGCGCCGAGCGCCTCGACGATCGCGCCGGCCAGGGCATGATCATCGGCGTCGCGGACGACGCGGCCCAGTTGCGCCGAGCAGATCTGCTCGGCGTTCCCGCCCACGTCGGTGGCGACGACCGGCGTACCGGCGGCGAGGGCCTCGGCAATGGCGTTGCTCCAGCCTTCGCTCCGCGAGGCGTTCACGAAGAGGTCGGCGGCGTTGTACATCAGGTTGAGGCGGTCCGCCGCAGCCGTTCCCACGAACGTCACCGCCGGCTCACCGCCGCAGGTCCCGATCAGCCGCCGCAGCCGCTGGCGGAACCACCATTCGCCGCGGTGACTGCCGGCCAACACCAGACGCACGTCGCCCAGATGGGCTCGCACTTCGGGCATGACACCCACGATCCGATCGAACCCCTTGATCCGCTGCAAGTGACCGACCGCCAGCAGATACCGGGCGTCGGCGTCCCAGCCCAGTTCGGTCCGGGCCTGACGGCGGTCCATCGGATAAAACACGCCCGGTTCCACACCGTTGGGAATCACGTCCACGTCGAGGTCGTCGCCGCCGATCCGCCGCACCCAGCCGGCGAGACTCCGGCTGACGGCGATCCGGGCGTCCACCCCGCGAAGCATCCGGGCAATCTGCATCCGCCGGATCGCCCGGCGCGACAAGGAGACGATCTTGCCCCGGACCGTCACCACGACGGGGATGCCCAGCCGGCGGCCGGCCAGCCACGCCCCCACGCCGTCGGGATACACGAAGTGGGCATCGATCAGATCGATGCTCGATGGTCCACCGTGACGCATGATGTGGCGCGCGATCGCCTTTCCGAACGCCACGCCATCCGTCGCCCAGTTCAGCACCGGGATGCTGATCATCCGCGGGTAGGTCGCGGGCAACGGCCAGGCCGCATCCGACACAAGCGGGCATCGCCGCAACCCCGGACACCACGGCTGAGGCGACACCACCTGCACGTCCGACCCGCCACGATTGGCCAGCGCGGCGGCCCGTCGCTGGATGAACAGACCCTGCTCGAAATGCTGCGGGGTCGGATAACACAGCGATGTCGTCAGTATTCTCATAGGGCTAGGATCCACAGATCACGTGTCCCACATCCGCCGCCATCACCTCCGCCGGCTGGACGGCGTTCGGCGTCTTGTACTGCACGAGATCCGTCTGGACCTCGTCGACCGCACCACGGTGACCCAGGTACGCGCGAGCCCACTGTTCCAGCACGAGCAGCGACCAGAGGGCCCGGCCGTGGTTGCCGCGGCCGGTCACGTGCTGTCGAACGAGCCGCTCAACCGCCCGCGGTTCCAGCCAGTCGCCCGATGCCGCCCCACTGGCGAGAAGGGTATCGTGCAGCAGGTCGCGGAGCGGCCCGC
>JACQVT010000532.1 GCA_016209665.1 Planctomycetota bacterium
GTCGGATCGAGCACGATCTCGATGACGTCCTCTCCCGCGGGCCACAGATCGTCGTAGGTCACCTGGTTGCTGCGGGTGATGATGCGTGCGGCCAGTTGGTTGTCCTGGCAGTTGAACGCCAGGTACAGGGCGTCGTTGTCCCGGCCGGCGAAGACGATGGTCGGTTGCGACGGTGAGTCGGGACTGGCGCGGCCGACCTTGGGTGAGTCGAGGGCTCCGACCAGAACGAAGTCGCCCGCGGCATTGTTCGTGGCCAACGGCCAATCGGTGAGCCGGCCGTCCATCACGACCGGCGAGACGAGGCGCTGGGCGGTCAGGGTGCACAGTCGGGCAGCCAGGTCGGCGGGCTTGCCCCCGCGCGGCGTGGCCTCGATCCCAAGGTTCACGATGCCGTCAAGGTTAGTAGGGATGGAGGCGGCCAGGGCCTCGACCGCGCGCAGGGTGGTGCGCGTGGGACGCAGTTCCTCGATGGGGGAGGGCGCGGTCGGGGCTTCCCAGCCGCTGGGCAGCTCGCCAAACGAAAGCGCGCCGCTGTAGGCCGCCCGGGTGGCGTTGAAGGTCACCACGGTTGCCTGGATGGTAAGGGGGTGTTCGCCCCGCTGCGGGTCCAGCCGCACCCGCGCGCCCTCGACGCAGGTATTGATCCGGCGGACGCCTTCTACGTGTCGGCGCCAGTCCAGCCGATGGGCGAAGTCGATGGTCGCCTCGTCGACGGCCGGCTGCGAGGCCGCGGGCCGATCGGCGGCCTCCATGGCGGCGACGATTTCCCCAGCCATCAGCGAGCGGGCGAGTTCCCAGGCTGCCGGGTCGTCGACCCAGCCATCGGGCCGCGAGTCCAGGAAATGCTCGCCGTAACAGCCGGTCCCGCCGAAAGCAAACAGGTCGGCGGCGATCAGGTCGGCAACCGCCGGTCGCTGGTTTTGCTTCAACAGCCACAGGTACTCGTAGTCCTGGACGCCGCGAAGGATTCGCTTCAGGCGGATCGACGGCACCGGATGGTCGAGGCCGTAAGGCTTGCCCGGCCACACCAGGACGCCCGGACTCACCGCCTCAGTCACTTCGCCGGAGTCCGGCCATTCGATGATTCGGGGCAGGAAGATCGCTTCGCAGCCGAAGCGACGGGCCTGCCAGGCCAGACTGCGGGCGTGGACCGCTGGGGCGATGACCGACAGCGAGCCCGAGAACGGCGGTCGATCGGGTTGCAGCCAGGTCCGCTTGCCGGCGGCGCGAAGAGCGGCAAAGGTTTCCTCGTCGGCGACGCGGGTGGGCGGGGCCCAGATGCCAACAAACTGGCCCACGTCCTGGTACCGGTCGTCCACACAGCCAAACGGCTTAAGCGGCTGGGGTGACAGATCGCAGACCAGCGATAATCGAGTATCGGCCCGTTGGATGATGCCGCCCAGCCAGGCGAACTGACTGTAGGCCGACGCCGCTCCCGCGGCGGAGGGGGGCGGGATCCACACGAAGTGCCGGTCCAGCCAGCGACGGTCATGAAAGTGCGTGACGCATTGCCGCAGATACTCCACCAGCATCTGGGCGTAGGCGTCGGACCCCCATCCGCCGTACAAGTCCGGGGCGGGGTTGCGCTCGTTCACCGGCATCGGCCAGGCCATGGCCGGGATGCGGTTCTCGATCGCGGTGCCGTCGAGGACGCCGCTGACCAGCCGGTCGTAGTCGGCCCAGTCGAGCTGGAGCCGGCCCTGCACGTCAAGCTGTCGGGCGGGCTGCACGTCGGTCACCATGGCACTGCAGCGATGCTGGTGAAGCAGGCGGATGGTCTCGTCCAGGATGCGGACGGCCTGGGGCCAGGCCGGATCGTCCGACGCCAGCCGCTGCGGGGCGTAGGGACGGCCCGCGACCTCCAGGTGCCGCTGGAGCAACCGCGATGAGTCGATTCCCGCGACGACCGCGAGATGCTGCGTTTGCGGCAGCGAGAACGGATGGACAGTCAGCACCAGGTCGAGGCGGATCCGTTCCTGCGAGGCGAGTGTCGCCTGGATCGTTGAGCGGTAGATGCCGGGCTCGCTGCCCGGCGGGACCCGGACGTCGACCCAGACGGCCTCGCACTCACCGAGGGGCACCGGCAGGGGCAGGCCGCCCCGCGGTGCCGACAGCGGCACCAGGACGTCGGGAAACGCGCGCGGTTCCCGTAGATGGGGCGTCAGGCGGAGGTACCAGGACGGGTAGTCCGCCACCGGTATCCGCAGCTCGCGGTAGAGCCGGACGTGGTCGGCGGCCCGGATGGCGCGCTCCTGCTGCCGCAGGTCTTCGATCGTGATGTCGCTGACGGCGGGCCGGCCCGACTCCCCTCGGAACGCCAACTGGAACGCCACCGTCTCGTTCACGGCGCATTCCAGCCGGACCGTGCGGGCGGTGCCGCTGAAGACTTCGTTCTCGAGGTCGGGCGCCGCCTGGGGCAGCAGGACGGCCGAGTCGGGCACCGCCCAGATCTGCACCCCGCCGGGCGCGGCGAACCATTGACCACAGCCGACGACAAAGGGAACCACAGCCAGCAGGAAGGCACGCGGAGGCTTCAAGGTGCCGTTCTCTATACTGGCAAGCGACGCCGCCCGCAACTCGTGCTACATGTTCGATCGCAGAAACCGCAGAATATCCTCGCGGTGGTCCTGCACGTGGGAGGTGACCCACATCGAACCCCAGAAGTGCGCCGCCCCCGGCAGCTCAAGGTACTCGTGTACTGCCCGCCCTCGGGGATCAGCCGGTAGTCGATCGACGCGGCCAGGTAGCCCTGCTCGGCCAGGTCCGCCGCCCAGTCGGTCATGTACGCCCGCTCGCCGTAGAGCCAGAACCCACCATGCGCGAGGACCAGCGCAGGAAGTGGCTTGTCCGCCTCCGCTTGGCCGATCGCTTGTGACGAAGACGCCGGGTCGCCACGGCGAGCGGGCCGGAACACGTCCATGACCAAGATGCGATCGTCGCGGGAAACGAACGGCCGGCCGAACTCGATCGAGACCTCCAACCCCCGATACCGCCCCGCCACCGGCAGCAGCTCAACCATGTTCTCCCCCGGCCCGCCGCAGCCCGCGAACGTCGGCATGACAATCGCCAGCCCGAGCATGGGGTGGAGACGGCGACGCATCGGTCGACGTGTCATCACTTCCTCGCGTTCCCGACCAAGGCTTTGCTCAGGCCGCCCGCGAGGTGGTCCAGGCCGCCCAGACCCGCCGCCAGCATCTGATCGCGAATTACAGCCGGCTCGTGGACCAGGCCCCCTCGCTCCGCCAGCCGCTGGACCGAGCCTTCCCGAACCTCTTGCGGCGCCCATGACGGACCGACAACGAAGCCGTCTCTCTCCTGTTCCTTCTCCTTGGAAGTGACACATGGTACTAACGCGCGGGAAACGACGGCTGAGTCGCCTCCCTGCTTTCGGGCCACGGAGGCACCGGCTTCGATTCGCCGGGATGCAGTCCTCCCAGGTGCTTGATGATGTTCCCATACTCCGAATGGGAGACAGGATAGCGTAGTTGGGCCTCGCCAATTGCTCCGCTGGGGTCCTCAGCCCGGAGCATGAGGATGATCGTTCCGTCTTCACTCATCGTGGCCACGCCCACGTGATCATCCTCGGCAAAGGCCGCGTGGTGAGGGGCGCAAGAGGTCGCTGGCGGAACGTGGGACCTCGCTTGATCCCGGTGCTCGGAGGTCGAATCTCGGCAGGAGTAGCTCAGACCAGACCCGACGAGAACCAGCCAGGGCACGGTCCGGTACATCCGCCGGGAAACCTTTGCTTTGCACGGACTCTCGTGAACTCCCACGCCCTGATCTCCAAAGCTGAATCGGCTGCCGTCATTTCTCTGGCCAAGGCGGTACCGGCTTCACCTCATTGGGTTGCATCTTTCCGATGTGAGCCAGGATTTCCGCGTACTGTGGGTGGGTTGGTACGCACCTCTGTAACAGAGTTCCTGCAAACCACGATGCGCGTGCCCTGGGCCTGCAATCGCCGCAAGATATGCTCCGGGAGCCGGGCGAGTTCTTGAGCGACGAGTTGTGCGTCGGCCTCGTCTGCCGTTCCTGGAAAAGTAGAATGTCCCCTTTGTATGGCCGGGGGCTAAACTGTTACAAACAGGAAGCCTCGATATTTTCGCCCTGCCGCGGACGGGGGGCAATTACGGCGGCCGGTTGTCTCGGATTAATGGCATGTGAATCGAAACCGTACAGGCCGGACAATAGGCGACGGGGCGTGGCCATGACTGGTGGCACAGTCGCCCTTGACTGTGCGTTCTGAGTCCCGCGAACCCAGCCGAGGGCTTCGGTCGTGAACTCAGCCGAACGGCGGCTGGGCCACACGGCCGCCACAATACTCTGCCACGCCCCATCTGGGGGAAGATCGCTCATTGACGACCTCGCCGACGGTCGATATGGTAAGAGTGCTTGGTTTCCTTCAGGGTGGCTGTGTTCGGGCGCGGTCAGTCCACCCCGGTCGCATGACTTGAATCAGGCCCTCCTGTCGGCGGCAACGAATATCGCGTCCATGACAGGGACCTCTGCGATATGCGTATAGCGTTGATCAACCCCGTGGCACGGCGGTGCCAGGGGTATCACACCATTGGGAGCAAGATTCCCCAGATCGGCCTGCAGGTGCTGGCGCAACTGACCCCCAAGCCGCACACGGTCGAGACCATCGACGAGGTTTTCGGGTTCGATGCGTCGGATTCGCTGATCCGCCGGGGCCGGTTCGATCTGGTCGGCATTACCAGCTACACCAGCGGGGCCACGCGAGCGTACGAAATTGCCGCCCAGTGCCGTCGTGAGGGCATCCCGTGCATCATGGGCGGGCCGCACGCTTCGGCCCTGCCGGACGAGGCCGCCCGGCACTTCGACTCGGTCGCCGTCGGCGAGTGCGACACCATCTGGGCGGAGATCATCGACGATGCCGCCAGCGGCAGGCTCAAGTCGCGTTACACGGGCCGGTTGGCCGACATCGACCGGGCGGGCACGGGCCGGGCCGCCCAGCACCTCCAGCCGATCAACGGCGCCTACGACGTCTCCAGCATCCAGACGTCCCGCGGTTGCCCGGTCGGCTGCGAGTATTGCAGCGTCACCAAGTTCAACGGGGCCCCCATCCGCCGCCGCGACATCGGCGACATCATCGAGGAGTGGAACACCACCATCAAGCCGTTCGTATTCGTGGTGGACGATAACTTCTTTGGCGTGGGGCCCAAACACGCCGAATGGGCCAAGGAACTGCTCCGCGAGATCATCAAACGGGGCAAGCGCCGGCTGTGGTTCAGCCAGACGACCATCAATATGGGCGAAGATGAGGAGGGCCTGCGGTTGGCCTACAAGGCCGGCTGCCGGGGCATGCTCATCGGCTTCGAGACGTTCAATCAGGAAAGCCTGCAGCAGTATCACAAGGGCATCAACCGCAACAACCTGCACCGCTACAAGGAACTGGTCGACGGCTTCCACCGGGCGGGCATCAGCGTGTTCGGGGCGTTCATCATCGGGGCCGACCAGGACGACGAGCAGACCGTCGCCGACACCGCCCTCCAGTCCGTCAAGCTGGGCATCGACACCATCCAGATCACCAACCTGACGCCGCTGCCCGGCACGCGGATGTACGACCGCTTCATGGAGGAGGGTCGTATATTCGCCACCAGCTACCCATCAGACTGGGAGCGCTACACGTTCGTCGAAACGGTCTACCATCCCAAGAAGATGTCCGCCCAGCGGCTGGACGAAGCCATCTACGAACTGCGGCACTTGGCCGCCAAGACGCCGTGGGTCTGGCTGAGAACGTTGCGGACGATGTGGATGACCCGCAGCATCACCAGCGCCCTGTTCATCCACGGCATGAACAAGGGCTGGAAGCGCATGGCCAAGATCCAGTTGCCCAAGGACACCGCCCGGTTTGGCTATACGCCGACGGAGAACGCGCGGACCCGCAAGATCCGGGATGCGTTTCGCCTGTCGCTCTCGAAGTACAACCCCCTTACCCCCGCGGTTCCGGTCTCACAGACGGCGGTGGTGTGACGAGGTTTTTGAAACCCTGAAACCCCTGACCGGTGGAGGTGCCCAGGGATGCGAATCCCTGGGCTCCGACTATAATGCCGGGATGAGCTGCCACCCTCATGAACCCGACAACCGAAGCGCGGTTCGTCTCGGCGTGGTGTCGTTCCTGAATTCGCGTCCGTTGATCGACGGTTTGGAGGAGGATCCCCAGGTCGAGCTTCACTGTGCGGTGCCGGCGGCGTTGCCCGGCCTGCTTCGCGAGCGGCAGGTGGATGCCGCCCTGGTGCCGGTGATCGACCTGGCCCGCGCCGGCGAGGAGTGGGAGCGGGTGTCCGACGCCTGCATCGCCTCGGACGGCCGCACGCTGACCGTCCGCGTGTTCTCGAAGGTGCCGCCCGAGCGGATCGAGGTTCTGCACGTCGACGCCGACTCGCACACCTCGGTCGCCCTGGCCCGGCTCGTCTGGGCGAACGTTTACCGCCGCCCGCTGCGGATCGAGCCGATGCCCGAGGCCGACCGTCTGCGGGACTGTGAATCGGTGCTGCTCATCGGCGACAAGGTGGTTACCACGCCCATGCCTTGGTTCGATCACCACGTCGACCTGGGCGACGCCTGGAAGAAGTGGACTCACCTGCCGTTCGTCTTTGCCGTCTGGGCGGCCCCGGCAGAGGGGGACACCCGTTCAGAGCCCGGAGCGCAAGCGACGGGTCGCTACGGTACGGGGGGCCGCACGAGCCCGCAGCAACCCGCTCGCTTGCGCTCGGGGCTCTGTTTGCCCGGAAGGCAAGCGACCGGTGGCGTCCGAATGGATCTAGATCGCCTGCTTCGTGACGCCCGCGACCGCGGCGTGGCCCGCGCCGGGCAGATCGCGGCTGAGATCGGCCCCCAGCACGGCTGGCCGGTGAGCCTGGCGGTCGAATACCTTACCCGCCGGCTGATGTACGCGCTGACGCCCGAGGCCCTGGCGGGCATGAACCGGTTCATCGAGTTGCTGACCCGGGCCGGCATCGTCCCCGAGACGGGAGGATGCATCGCATGACGATGGCAAGCCCGACGATCGATCGGCCGGTCGCGACCCGGCCCACCCGCATCAGCGAGGCCGACGCCCTCGAGCTGTACCGAACGGCGTCGATCCACGAGTTGGGCCGCCGGGCCCATGCCGTCACCCTGCAACTGCATCCCGAGCCTTACCGCACGTATGTCGTCGACCGCAACATCAACTA
>JACQVT010000550.1 GCA_016209665.1 Planctomycetota bacterium
GGCGTCATCGACTGGAAGCGCATCGTCACCCGCCTCAAGAAGGCCGGCTTTGCGGGCGTCCTGTCCGTCGAATGCGGCACCGAGGACGAAGCCGTCCGCTCGCTGGCGTACATGAAGACGGTGCTCAAAGAAGTGGGGGCGTAAGAAGGTGACGCGGCGACGCGGCGCCGCGGGGACACGGTGACCCGGCGACGCGGGGACACGGTGACAGCGGGCCACGGTGACGCCCGCCACGGACGACGCCCTTCACAGGCCACGGATGGGGCGGGGGGTGATCAGGGCGGCGATGTCCTTGATGTCGAAGTGTTCGAGCAGGGCGTAGCAGAACAACTCGGGCATGTGCTCGACAGTCTCGTTGCGCTCGATGAGCAGCTTGAGGCTGGCGAGCGGATCGTGCAGGTCGACCGAGCCGATTGCGGCCGGCTCCAGGGCGGCGGCAACCAGGGCGATCGTGCTCGTGCGCGGGCCGACGGCGGCCAGCGTGACCGGTTTGCCGGCGTTTTCAATAAAGGCCCAGCGGGCGATGGCGGCCACTTGGCCGGCCTGGATCCCCAACGGGCGTTCGCCGACGCCGGCCACCAGCAGGGCGTACAGGGCGTCGCGCTGGGGGATGGTGGACTCGCCAAAGTAGAACGGGTCGACGGCCAGGACCCGCTGGTTGGCGTCCAGCAGGCGGCTGACCTCGTCGGCGATCTGCTTGCGGCCCTTGTCGGCGATGACGATCGTCGTACCTGCGGGTGAGGCCGGGCGCAGCTCGGTCGCCGGCACCGTCCAGTCGCTACCGAGCTTGAGTTGCCACGCGGTGATTTGCAGGTCGTCGTGTTTCGTCTCGTCCTTCCGGCTTGCTGACACGTCATACTTCTTGAAGTGGGTGACCTCGCGGAGTTGAGCGCGGCGGGCGTCCCTCGGCGACCCCTCGCTTGCGTCCGCCGCGTCGGATGTCGCCACGGCGCCTCTTCGACTTCGACTCGGGGCTCGTCGGGGGGCCTTGGGTAGTTGGGCCATGAGCTTGCGGGCGAGAGAGTTGAAGTTCTCATTGTTGTCGGGGATCGGCACGTGGAGCTGCTCGGCCGTCTTGACCTCGTCCTGGCAGGCGATTTCGTGCCAGTCGAACGGTTGGCCGGCGTAGAAATGGTCGCCCAGCATCTTGTAAAACTGCTGGCGGTTGTCCTGGTCGAAGTTGTGCGTGCCGGGGTCATCGTTGACGTGCCAACTCAGGTTGACCTCCTGGCCGTAGAGGGCGAAGATCGGCCGCGTCACGTCGAGCAGCGGCTGCAAGGCGTGATCGGCCCGGAAGCAGCAGTCATCCTTGCTGTTGAACGTCAGCAGCGTGGGCCGCGGGGCACGCATGGCGGTCAGGTGAGCGTAGTCGGCGACGGTGGCCATGTCGCAGGGCGTCTGTTCGGTGTCGCCCAGGTCCGACACGAAATGGACGCGGGTGAGGAAGCCGGAGTAGCCGGCCACCGGGTTGGCCAGCGTGACGCGCTCGTCGAGCGGGCTGATGAAGATCGTCTGCCAGCCGCCGCCAGACAGGCCCGACACGGATACTCTCTGCGGGTCGGCGTCGGCAAGGCCGAGCAGCACATCGAGGCTGCGTTTCATCGACAGATAGAACGGCGCGACCGCGCTCGTGCCGCACAGGTCGAGCTGGTTCGCCCGGTAGTGGACCAAGCCGTCGTGCTTGAGTTGGCCCATGCCGAGCCATTCAACGCTGAGCGTGATCATGCCGCGCTTGGCCAGGTTGATGCAGCGAATCTGCTTGTTCTCGACGGCGTTGCCCTTGGGTTCGTGGCCGTTGACGGCCAGGTTGGCGGGCACGCGGCCCTCGAGCTTGTCGGGTACGTACAGCAGGGCGGGAATCCACAAGCCCGCCAAGGCCTCGAACCGCAGCTTGCGGATGGAATAGCCGGGGCCGCCTGGGATGGTGTCGAGCCACTCGACCCTCGTTTCGCTCTCGGCCCAGCGAGCGGCCTCGCCGCGGAGGACCACCTTGGCGAGCATGTCGCGGCGGAGTTGCCCGGCGATCCGGTCCCACTCGGCGGCGGTCGCGACTTGCGGCACCCGCGGCACGCGGGACTCGATGAAGCGCCGCACCTCGGCAAGCACGTCGTCAGGTGCCACACAGGGTGCACTCAGTGCCTCGGTGAGCCAGGTATTCGTTGCCGGGGCGCTGGCGGACTCAGCGGCGAGCAGGACCGGATGGAGGATGACGACACACGCGATGAAGGAGAGTGTTCGGTTGATCATGCGGAGAAGGATAGCGTGCGTGCGTGCGTTTGTCATGAGGATACAATGCCGTCCGGGTTACGTGGGTTGGCGACGGGCCGGGGACGATGGAGCGGGCGGGGGAGAAGGGGACGTGAATTGAGAATGGAGAATGGAGAGTGGAGAGTGGAGACACGGTCATGGTGAACTCGGCGTTTTCCTGCTTGCCGTGGGGGCGTTCTTGCCGGTGGCAAGGGCGGATTTCGCGCTGCGAGATGGGGATACGGTCGTCTTTCTGGGCGACAGCATCACGGCGGAACGCGGGTACGGCAAGGTGGTCGAGAACTACACGCTCCTGCGGTATCCGCAGCGCAAGGTGCGGTTCATCAACGCCGGCTGGGGCGGCGATACGGCGGCGGGCGGACTGAAGCGGCTCGACCGCGACGTGTTTTCGCACGGGGCGACCGTGCTGACGGTGGCCTACGGCGTCAACGACATCGGCTGGGGCATGAAGGCCGACGTCGAGCATCGCAAGCTGTACCTCGATTCGATCCGCGGCATCGTGACGGCCTGCAAGGAGCACAAGGTGCGGGTGTTCATCTGCTCGGCCGCCATCACGGGCGAGAAGCCCGAGACGGCCGAGCACGGCTTCCTCACGAAGATGTGCGACGAGGGCATGGCCATCTCGCGGTCGCTCGGCGAGGGGGCGATCGACGTGCAGCGGGGCATGAGGAAGATCCAGAAGCGCGTGCTGGCGGCCAACGCGGCGGCCAAGGAGGAGAAGGATAGGACCAGTCTGCACGCCGCCGACAGCATTCATCTCAACGACCTGGGCCAGCTCGCGATGGGCTTCGTGATCATCAAGGGGCTCGGCGGGCCGGCCAACGTGTCATCGGCGGTGATCGACGCCGCGAGCGGGGGCGTCGTCGAGGCGAAGGGGTGTCGGGTGACAGACGTAAAGGGTTCGACCGCGCAGATCGAGTTCGACCGGCTCGACGAGGGTCTGCCGCTGAACTTCGGCCCGCTGGGGGTGCTGAACTTCCGGTTCATTTCGATCCCCGAGGAACTGAACCGTTACATGTTGACCGTGCGGAGTCTCGAGGCGGGCAAGTACGATCTGACCGCCGACGGTCGGGCGGTGGGCACGTATACGCACGAGCAACTCGCCGCGGGCGTCAACATCTCCTCCGCTACCACCGACGGCTGGGTGCCCGGCGGCCCCTGGGACGCCCAGGCAGCGCTGCTCAAGATGCTCACCCAGTCCCGTAACGAGCTGGCCCAGATGCAAAAGACCGCCGAGTACTACTTCGGCCCCAACGCCGCCACGCAACCGAGCGGCGAGTACGCCGCCCGAATCAACGCCGAAATCGAGCAACTCCAGCGCGAAACCGCCCGGCCGAGACAATACCACTTTATTGTACGACCAGCGACCCGATGATATGCTCTGCCGAAAGAGCACGTGTCCCAGGAGCCACCGGCAACGGTGCGGGGAGACAGGAAGTATGGAGTCCACCACCTCCGTCAACGGGGTTCCCATCCGCCTGACACCGGAGCGGTGGATGCATATAATTGAGGCGAGGGATGAACTGGCTGGTCGTCTTGAGGAGGTGTTGGCTGCGGTTGAGTCGCCGGACTGGGTGACCCGTGGTTACCGCGGAGCGATGGTCGCGTGGAAGGGCTATGGCCAAAAACGCTTCCTGGCCGTGGTGTACCGGGAGATCAGCGCGAGTGATGGTTTTATTGTAACGGCCTTCTTTACTTCGAAGGTCCGCAAGAGTAACAAGCTATGGCCGTAGCAGGGCTCGCAAAGAAAGACATTCTTCGTGTCATCAAGGCGGTTCCCACGCTGGTGAGCCTGCCGGCAAGTCGCATGTGGATTGACTACGATGAGGAGGCGGACGTGCTGTATCTGAGTCTGCGCCGGCCTCAGCGTGCCACTGACAGCGAAATGCGGGACGACGGCGTGATCGTCCATCGCCGCGGGAAACAGATCGTTGGCTTGACCGTTCTCGATGCATCGACAAGGTGAAGCGGTCCCCTGGTTCGATGGGAGAATCGATGCGGCAGACAGTCTGAACTTCAGGGTGTTGCCATCATCGCATCAGGACGTAACCGGTTCGGCCCTCCGGGTGGCGATGACCGCGCCGAGGATGCGGCGGCATTTGTGGAAGAAGAGGGTCATCGTCATCCAGAGCAGAACGTACGCCATCGAGGTGAGCAGGCCCAGGACCTTCATGGTCATGGCAGGAGTGGTTGGTCGGCGTGCTGCCCTCTGGAGCTGGTAGTCCCTGTAACCCCGGATCAGCATCCCCTCGTTCCAGACCAGCAGGACAGCGAGCATGACTACGATAGCGGTCGACCAGGGGACGATCCCCGGCTGCCGATCCGACGTCATCTGGCGCAAATAGACCACCAGGCAGATCAAACCTGTCAGCTCGAGTAGCGTGGCCAGGGCATGAATCGCGAAGCGCTGCTCGGTCGTGAGCTGAAGATACCCCGACGACCAAGCAGGAATCATAACCACCAAGCGTCCGGCCAGACTTGTCAGGAGCAGCCATCGAGTGGCCAAGCGAAGAGGGTGCATGACTGCCGGCTTGGGTAGATAGGGTGAGGCCCGCGTGACTCGAAATGCGGCGACTACGAGCAGGCAGCGGAGCAGTAGATAGAGCGGATTGGCGCAGGAATACAACCTGACGAAGGCGGAGGGGGGTATGGCGTAGTACAGCATCGAGGGAATCATCAGGACCGTACTTCCGGCCGTCGCCGCGATCAGCCAGGTCAGTCCGCGGCGGGCGCGGCGTGCCCAGTCCACCTCGGGTCCACTGATGATCGATTCTCGAACAGACGAGGCGCACTCGGGACAGATGCCGGAGATAGCCAGCGTGCGGAGGTTGTAGCCGCAGTGCACGCAGAACAAGTCGGCGGTGACAACGGGGGCATCCTCGCTGTTCCCGCCAGATGAGTCAGCCTCTGGGGCGATGGACATGTCGGGATTGTACAAGGGATGCGGGCACGAGCAATTGGGCGGTGCCTTCCGCTTCTCGCCAGGGCGCGTGACAGAATCGGCGGGTTCTTCCTTGCCCCGAAGGGGCACAGGTGTGTAGCCAGGGGCGCGAGCCCCTGGTCGTCATCAGAGCGCAGTCATCCAGCCCCAACGGGGCGGCATTCTTTCGCCCCTTCGGGGCTGATGTGTATGGTGATACCTATCCCAGGGGCTCGCGCCTTGCTGTTACCCACATTTTTTCTTGACCTCCTCATTGAGAGCGGCTCCAAAGAGGATCAGTTGAAAGCTCTGCCAGCCACGCCAGGCGCGGAGCCAGCC
>JACQVT010000551.1 GCA_016209665.1 Planctomycetota bacterium
CCCGTGTGGGACCGGCTTCCAGCCGGTCGGATTGCAGGTTTTTGGGATGGGCGCTGAAATGAAAACACCGAGCGTCCGGTGAGGAACGCCCGGTGTTTTCCGGAGGGGAAAAGCGCCGTGAATCCGCTAACGCGGTAATCTTTCAGATCAGTAAGCCGGTTCGCCGGCCCGCGGAGTCAACCACCTCCGCGGCCGGGATACTAGCACACGCCTCATCCAGGTGCAAGCAGAAATACCGCGAAATCTACGCGACGGGCTGTGAGAATCCGCCTGACGATTCGCCGTCGGCGGCCCTGGACCGCCGCGGATGCCGTCCTGCGACCCCTCCCATCCCGCTTCGGCGGCAATTACCCCTGCGTCCGTGAGAGAATAGTGACTCTGCGGAATTCAGATAGTCTGGTTGACCGGCCGATATTCCGTACAGACCGATAAATCCGTCGTTGCTGCGTCTCGTGGTCGGGACGAGGGTCGGTCATCCTCCTCGCGCGGATAGACGCTCTTGGCCGGAAAAACCGTCAGCAAGTCCGAGTTGATCGAGCGGGCCTCCTGTGCCAGAGCCGCGGGCCAGACAGTCGTGCACTGCCACGGCTGTTTCGACATCGTCCATCCCGGCCACGTGCGGTACCTCGAATTCGCCCGTCGCCAGGGCGACCTGCTCATCGTGTCGCTGACCGGCGACTCCCAGATCGCCAAGGGCGACCAGCGCCCCTACATCCCCCAGGAACTGCGGGCCGAGAACCTCGCCGCCCTTGCGGCCGTGGACCTGGTGTACATCAACCCCCATCCGACCGCCAGCGCCCTGCTCGAGGAACTCAAGCCCGACGTCTACGTCAAGGGCCGCGAATACGAATCCAGCACCGACCCCGCCTTCGCCCAGGAGCGCGAGATCGTTACCCGCAACGGCGGCCGCGTCCTGTTCAGCAGCGGCGACGTCGTGTTCAGCTCGACTCGCCTCATCGAGGTCCTCGGCCAGAACCCCGACCTCGAGGCCGAGCGCATGGTCATGATCTGCCGCCGGCACGGCATCCACCGCGAATCGCTGCGCGACGTGATCGCCCGGTTCGTCGACCTCCGCGTCCTCGTGGTGGGCGACGTCATCCTCGACCGCTACGTGCTGTGCGACGCGGTCGACCTGGCCAACGAAGCACCCATGATGTCGCTGACCCGCCTGGAGGACCGCACCTACGTCGGGGGGGCGGGCGTCGTCGCCCGTCACGTCGCGGCCCTGGGCGCCAAGGCCTACCTGTTCAGCGCCGCCGCCCGCGACGAGGCCGCCACCGCCGTCCGCGAGGCGCTTGAACGCGACGCCGTCGAGTGCCATCTGCCGCCGAGCCGTCCCCGGCTGCCCGAGAAGACCCGTTTCCTCGTGGACACGACCAAGGTCATGCGGGTGGAGGACGGCCAGTCATCGCCGCTGGATTGTGCCACCGAAGCCCAGGCCGTCGCCTGGGCCGCCTCGATCCCCGGCGGCGTGGACGCGGTCATCTTCTGCGACTTCGGCTACGGCACGATCTCGCCGCGACTCGTCGGTCACCTGCGCCAGGCCTTGGCCGGCCCGCCGCGAGTCGTCACCGGCGACATCAGCGGCCCCCGCGGCAACCTCATGCAGTTCACGAACGCCACCGCGCTGTGTCCCACCGAGCGCGAACTTCGCAGCGTGCTGCACGATTTTGAAGGCGGCCTGTCGAACGTGGCCTGGAACGCCATGCACCACACCCGGGCCCGGCACATGATCGTCACCCTCGGCCGCAAGGGTCTGGTGGTATTCGACCGGCAGTCCCAGGACGTATCCGACCCGGACTGGAAAAGTCGCCTGCTCGGCGAATACCTACCCACGCTGGCCGACCACGTCGTCGATCCGCTGGGAGCGGGCGACGCCCTGCTGGCGGCGACCACCCTCGCGATGGCCGCCGGCGCGGGCCTGATGCCGTCGGCCTACCTCGGCGCCGCCGCCGCCGCCATCGAGGTCGGCCGCCTGGGAAACGTCCCCGTCGACGCCGGTTCGCTTCGTCGCTGGCTGGCCGGCCGACTGGAGTTGAGCGCCCCGCCGCGAAAGGCGCCGACAGCCCTGACGGTTTGATATGAAGCCTGACGACCCGATCAGTATGTACGTGCCGGCCCGCAACGCCGAGGGCACCCTGGCCGACTGCGTCGCCGCCATCCGGGCTCAGACCCGCCCGCCCGACGAGTTGTACCTGGTGGTCGACCCGCGCAGCCACGATGGCACCATGGATGCCGCCCGCCGCCTCGGCGTGCCGGTGCACGTGCAGACGGGCCGGTCACTCGGCGCCGCCCGCAATCAGGCCATTCACGTCGCCCGGCACCGCTGGCTGGCGTCCTGTGACAGCGACGTGTTCCTCGAGCCCCAGTGGCTCGCCCGGCTGGCGGCCCGGCGAGGCGAACAGGCCGTCGGCATCGGCGGTGCAACCCTCGAAAATGCCCGCAGCCCCTTCGACCACTGGCGGGC
>JACQVT010000553.1 GCA_016209665.1 Planctomycetota bacterium
CCCCGCATCCAGCCCAAGGGACGACACTCGCTGACCACGCAGAAGGACCGCTACAGCGGCATCCGCCAGGCCGGACCGGAGTCGCTGCGACACTTCAAACGGACGTTCCGCCGGGCCCTGCGCCGCCAGATCATGACCGGGCTGTACGATCCGGATCGTCCGCGCATCATCTTCGAGCGCGGCGACAAAATCTACCGCAGTTGGAAGACCATCCTCCAGCCGCAGTCCAACGCCGTCATCATCTACATGATGGACATTTCCGGCTCGATGGGCGACGAGCAGAAGGAACTGGTGCGGATCGAGGCCTTCTGGATCGACGCCTGGCTCCGCCGCAACTACCAGGGCGTGGAGAGCCGTTACGTCGTCCACGACGTCCGGGCGGCCGAGGTCGACCGGCATACCTTCTTCCACCTCCGCGAGGACGGCGGAACCAAGATCAGCAGCGCCTTCAAGTGCGCCCAGGAACTGATCAAGGCACACTACGCCGCCGACGAGTGGAACGTCTACCTCTTCCATTTCTCCGACGGCGACAACAGCAGCGAGTCCGACAACCGCGACTGCTGCCGCGTCCTCCGCGACGACCTGCTGCCCCAGATCAACATGTTCGGTTACTGCCAGGTCGCCAGCGCCTACGGCAGCGGAAACTTCATCAACGTGCTCCACGAGCACTTGCAGCACGAGGAGAAGGTCATCACCACCCGGGTGAACGGGAAGGACGATATCTACGACAGCATCAAGGCGTTCTTCTCGCCGGGGAAGTAGGGAGTTTGTCAGTGGTCCGTGGTCAGTAGTCAGTAGTTTGTAGCTCGTAGTTTGTAGTTTGTTGTCCGCGGTCTTTTGTTTGTGGAGGATGGGCAACGATCGGTGGTCACAATGGCCAACTGACAACGGGCAACTGACAACGGGCAACTGACAAAGTAGACTATGTTCCGAGCGCTGCCCAGAGACATCGTCGAGCAGGTCGAGACCATCGCCGGATACGCCCGCGACGAGGGGCTGGATTTTTACGAGACGGTCTTCGAGCTGCTCGACTTCGACCAGATCAACCAGGTGGCGGCCTACGGCGGTTTCCCCCAGCGCTACCCGCATTGGCGGTTCGGGATGGAGTACGAGCGGCTCCGCAAGATGCACACCTACGGGCTCGGCAAGATCTACGAGATGGTGATCAACAACGACCCCTGCTATGCCTACCTGCTGAACGACAACGCGATGGTGGACCACAAGACGGTGATCGCCCACGTCTACGGCCACTGCGACTTCTTCAAGAACAACATCTGGTTCGCCCGCAGCAACCGCCGCATGATGGACGAGATGGCCAATCACGCCACCCGCCTCCGGCGGTACATCGATCGGTTCGGCTTCGAGGAGGTCGAGGGCTTCCTCGACGTGTGCCTGTCGCTGGAGGACCTGATCGACCCGCACTCGGCGTTCATGCGCCGCCTCCCGCACGAGCACGCGGCCCCGCCGCCGCGGCCGCGGCACATCGAGCAAGAGGTCGTGCGCTACCCGGCCAAGCGGTACATGGACCGGTTTATCAACCCGCCCGAACGGTTGGAAAAAGAGCGGGCCAAACTCCGTCGCGACCAGGAGAAGGAAAAGAAGGCCGACCCCCCAAAGCCCGTCCGCGACGTGCTGCTCTACCTGATCGAGAACGCCCCGCTGGAGGACTGGCAGTCGGACATCCTCGCCATCGTCCGCGAGGAGGCGTACTACTACGCTCCGCAAGGCCAGACCAAGATCATGAACGAGGGCTGGGCGACTTACTGGCACTCGACGCTCATGACGCGGTACTGCCTGCGCGACGACGAGCTGGTCACCTACTGCGACCACCACTCGGGCACCGTGGCGACGACGCCCGGCCGGCTCAACCCCTATAAGCTGGGGCTGGAGATCTACCGCGACATCGAGGAGCGCTGGGACCTCGGACGCTACGGCAAGGAATACGAGAGCATCGAGGACATCGAGGTCCGCCGCAACTGGAACAAGGACCGCAAGCGCCCGCCGCGGGTCCGGGGCAAGGAGTCGCCCGGCCGCGAGAAGATCTTCGACGTCCGCCGCATCTACAACGACGTGACGTTCGTCGATGAGTTCCTGACGCCCGAGCTGGTCGACCGCCTGGACCTGTACCACTACCGCTACGATCCCAACACGCGGCGGATGGTGGTCGTCAACCGCGATTTCGACAAGATCAAACAGCAACTGCTCTTCTCGCTGGGCAACCACGCCAGGCCCTACATCTACGTGGTCGACGGCAACTACGCCAACCGCGGCGAGCTGTACCTGGCCCACAAGCACAACGGCGTCGACCTCCAGATCAAGTACGCCGTCGAAACGCTCAAGAACGTCCACCGCCTCTGGGGCCGCCCCGTCCATCTCCAGGCCCGCATCGACGACGAGACCGTCCTCTTCAGTTACAACGGCAAGGAATCCCACCAGCAGACCATCACCGCCGACCTGCCCGAGCCGGCGCACACCGTCTGACGACTATGCGTTGGAGGACCCTTGTCTTGGAGCCTGTCCCAAAACCCGTGTGGGACCGGCTTCCAGCCGGTCGGATTTCAGGGTTTGGGGATGGGCTCTTAGGACCGAGGCGATTTGTTGCCGTCGAGATTGCGTCAACAAGTCGCCACGGCGACCCGACTGGGCGAGTGGACGCGGTCCTCAAGCCGCTACCTCGCGACGTTCCGTCGCCGCAGTTGCGGGGCTGACCCGGCTCGGTATCATGTCCGCCATGAAGAAAACCACACCAATCCCACGTATCGGATTGTTGAGCGGTCTCGTCCTCACTGCGCTACTGATCGCCGACGGGCCGAGTTCCGCCGCAGCGGACGACGCGGAGGGCTTTGTCAGCATCTTCGACGGCCGGACGCTCGCCGGGTGGGAGGGCGACCCCGAGCACTGGACGGTCGAGGACGGAGCCATCACCGGCAAGGCCACCCTCGCCCGGCCGATGAAGACCAACAACTTCATCGTCTGGCGGCAGGGCGACCTGGACGATTTCGAGCTGCGGGTCGAGTACCGCATCGACGGCGGCAACAGCGGCATCCAGTACCGCAGCTTCGAGAAGCCCGCCGAATGGCCCAAGTGGGTGGTCGGCGGCTACCAGGCCGACGTGGACGCGACGGACAAGTACACCGGCATCCTCTACGGCGAGCGCTACCGCGGCATCCTGTCCCAGCGCGGCGAGAAGACGGTCATCGGCGACGACCACAAGCCCGAGGTCGTCGGCCGCGTCGGCGACGGCGACGAACTGAAGGCCGCCTTCCGCCCGGGCGATTGGAACCACTATCGCATCGTCGCCCACGGATACCACTTCATTCACGAGATCAACGGCCGCGTCATGTGCGAGGTGACGGACGAGGACCAGGCCGAACGCCGCCGCGGAGGCATCCTTGCCCTGCAACTGCACGCCGGAGCCGACATGAAGGTGCAGTTCCGCAACCTCCGGCTCAAGCGTCTGCCCATGCAGGACGGCAAGAAGGTCGTGTTCGTCGCCGGGCCGGTAAGCCACGGCTACGGCGAGCACGAGCACTACGCCGGCTGCCTGCTGCTGGCCAAGGCCCTCAACGACAACGTGCCCGGCGTGTACGCGACGGTCTACCGCGACGGCTGGCCGGCCGACCCGACAGCGTTCGACAATGCCGACGCCGTCGTCTTGTTCAGCGACGGCGGCGGCGGTCACCCGATGCTCAAGCACCTCGAGGTGATGGACAAGCTGGCTCGCAGCGGGGTGGGATTGGCGTGCCTGCACTATGCCGTCGAGGTGCCCAAGGGCGAGGCCGGCGACAGCTTCCTCCGCTGGATCGGCGGCTATTTCGAGACGTTCTGGTCGGTAAACCCCTGGTGGACACCCGACTTCAAGAAGTTCCCCGACCACCCGATCGCCCGCGGCGTGCGGCCGTTCAGCATCGAGGACGAGTGGTACTACCACATGCGGTTCGGCAAGGACACCGCCGGCGTCACGC
>JACQVT010000534.1 GCA_016209665.1 Planctomycetota bacterium
CGCCAGACGCGAGGGATCGGCGAAGCCGCGGCAGAACTTGCCGCGCAGCGCCAGCGCCGGCTCAGCCACGACCGCCATGTCGCCCCGCGGGTCGTCTCGTCATATCGCTAGGCCTGCATTTCGCACATACCCACAGGTTGGGGTGATGGCCCTTGTCCCACCACAAGATGTTGACGAACGTGTGTGATCCCGGCCGGCCCATCCACAAGATATGGGCCATGTGCGGAAAACGCGGCTAGGTTGGCACAGAGGGCCTTCATCTTGTCGAGCATCCGTCGCTAGAAGCCGCCGTGCTGCTCGCTGAACGCCATCGCTTCATCGTAGGTCGGCATGAAATTGGCGCAGCCGTGCCGGGTCACCACGATGGCCCCGCAGACATTGCCGAAGCGGGCGGCCCTGTACCAGTCCCATCCCCTCACATAGCCGAAGAGGAAGCCGGATGCGAAGGCGTCCCCTGCGCCGAGGATGTTGGCGACCTCGACGGGGTACCCGCGGACATCCACCGGTGGAGGCCATCCATCGTCCGCGCCGAGGTGGATGCGCGCCCCCTCGGCACCGCGCTTCTGGAGCAGCGCCCGCGGTCCCAGGCCAAGGATCGCCTGGGCCGCCGTGTCGGCGTCGCCGGCCACGCGGGCGTCAGACACCTGCGAGTGCGTCAGGGTCACTCGCTTCGCCTCGGTGAGGCTGGCAGCGTTGATCTCGTCCTCGGTCCCGATCACGATGTCGATGAGCCGCAGCACGGAGCGGACCGTCGCGCCGAAGGCCCGGGCATCGGCCCACTGATCGGGTCGGAAGTCGATGTCCAAGACGACGGTGACGCCCGCGGCCCGGGCGCGTTCCGCGGCTGCCAGTGTCGCCGAACGGCTGGGCTCCCGGCTCAGGCCCGTGCCAGTGATGACCAGGACTCCGCAATCGGTGACTGGGGCCCTGAGCATGTCCTCGATGTCGATCTCCATGTCCGCGCAGTTGTCGCGATAGAAGACCAGCGGGAAGCGGTCGGGCGGTTCGATTCCGAGCACGACGGCGCTGGTCCGGTGGCCCGGCTTCCTTGGGATGAACCCCGTCTCGACCCCTTCTCGCCGGAGAAAGTGGAGGACGAAGTCGCCGACCGGGTCCTCGCCTACCGCCGTAAGCAGCGCCGAACGCAACCCCAGCCGCCGTGTGCCCACGCTGATATTCGTGGGGCAGCCGCCAACATACGCGGCGAAGCCGGTGATCTCGGGAAACGGCACGCCCACGTCGTTGGAGTACAGGTCGATGGACGAGCGCCCCATCGTCAGCACGTCGTAACTCTTCGCGCTCATGGCAAACCTCCGGCGCTGGCCCTCAGGGATCTCACTCAGCACGCCGCTCCTACGCGCCCGACTCGATCACCGCGTCCACGGGACTCCGGACGCGAGAACCACCGCACGGCCTCGACTTTGTTTTCGGTGAAGAAGCGCACCCCGTCCTTGCCCATCGCGTGCAGGTCCCCGAAGAAGGATCCCTTGATGCCGTTGAACGGGAAGAACGCCATGGGTCCCGCTACCCCCACGTTCATCCCGAGCATGCCGGCCGGATGTGCTCGCGGAAGTGACGGGCGGCGGCTGCGGACTCCGTGAAGATCGAGCAGGCGTTGCCAAACGGCGACCCACTGTTGAAGCCAATCGCCTCGTCCAACGTCGCGGCGCGGACGATCGTCAGCACCGGCCCGAAGCTCTCTTCTCTTGCCACACGCATGTCGCCGTGGGCATGATCGAGCAGGGTCGGGCCCAGGTAGAAGCCCTCCTGGCGGGGCGGGGTTCGCCGGTCCGGCGTGTGCTCGCCCGGAGCGGCGCCGATGTACGCGATGGCTTCGGCCTCAATCAACCGGTGTTGTGTGCGAACGTGCCCGCGACACCATGCGGCGGAAAGGGTGGACAGCACTCCGTACAGCCTTCCGACGATTCCCGAGAACGTGCCATGGCTACCGGCAGGCCGTGGCGGATCTCTCCGCCGCGACGCGAGCTGGGCTCGCCGTGAGGCGGCGGGCCGGCCGCGTCACGGCACCGCCGCATCGTGGTGATGCCGGAACAATGTCGATGCGTACGTCACTCGATCACCGAGGTAGAGGGCGTTCAGGAGTTCGATCGGACGGCCGTCGTCCAGCAGCGTCAGGCGGCGCACCGCGAAGACCGGCGCGCCCGGGCTGACCCCGAGGATCGCTGCTTCAGACGGTGAGGCGGTCAGGGCCCGAAGCTCCTGCTCCGTCTGCTTGACCCGTAGCCCGTAGCGGCGCTCCAGCATGCTGACCAGGAAGACCTCCTCGAGATCGGCGGCCGTCAGGTCCGGCAGGTATTTCCTCGGCATCCAGGTGTGCTGGACACCGATGACCAGGTCGTCCGCCGTCCGCACGAGCTCGAACTCGACGACCTCCTCGCCGGTCCGGAGTTGAAGGGCGCCAGCGATGGCCGGTTGCGCCGGCACGACCGCGAAGCTGAGCACGCGCGCCCCGGGGGTCCGCCCCGCCGCTCGGATGTCCTCGGAGAGGCCGGTCAACTCCTGCGTCGAACGACGTAGCTCCCGGCTCGCCACGACAGTCCCCCTGCCCTGCGTCCGCCGGATGAAGCCGCCACGCTCGAGCACGTCGTGCGCCTGCCGCACGGTCATGCGGCTCACGCCGAATTGGCGGGCGAGGTCGGCCTCGGAGGGCAATTGCTCGCCTTCCGCCAGCACCCCCTTCACAATCTGGTCGCGCAGGTGGGAGGCGATGCGCCCGTACTTTGGCAGCCCCACCAGGTCGTCGGCATTCGAGTTGAGCGCCCTTGGCCCCTGGCCGAGAAACTGGATCACCACGGCGTCTGCACCGCCTCCCGCGACGCGGCCACGCGTACACCGGCGGGCCGCTGTTCCCACGCCCGGAGCCATGTTTGACCGCGACGGGCGCTGGACGCGCCCGGCAACTCTTGTGTCGGCAGATTGTCCTCGCCGCCACAGTCTAGCTGTTGACTTTCTAGACGTCTAGACGTATGGTGCTCAGGCCCGCAGACGGGCGGGTTTCGAGGTCGCTGCGGCATCTGGGTGAGGTGGGAGATGACACTACTTGCGGGGCCCGTCTCGGGGGAGCGCCAGATCCGCGAGCTCGAGGCTGCGTACACGGCGCCCGGCGCGCCCGGCCACGATCACCTGGTCTGGACGCGGGCGAGCGGCGCGCGGGTCTGGGACGCCCGGGACCGGGAGTTGATCGACTTCACCTCCGGGGTGCTGGTCGCGAGCATCGGACATGCCCATCCCCGCGTCGCCGACGCGATCGCCGAGCAGGCGCGGACGCTTCTCAACTGCTACGACGCGCCGCATCCTTTGCGCGGCCGCGTCGCCGCGAAGCTGGTCCAACTGGCCGGCCCGCCCTTCGAGGCGGCGGCCCTGCTCACGACTGGCTCCGAGGCGATCGAGACCGCCGTGAAGCTTGCGCGGGCAGCCACGGGGCGTCACGAGATCCTTTCCTTCTCAGGCGGATTCCACGGCAAGACGCTGGGGTCGCTCTCGCTCACGGGCATCCCCTCGAACCGGCGGGGGCTCGGCCCCCTCATGCCGGGCACCCTCGTAGCCCCGTACGCCTACTGCTATCGCTGCCCGGTGCAGCGCCGCCATCCCGAGTGCGGGGTGGCCTGCGCGGACCAGATGGTAGAGGTGGAAGCCACCAACGGCACCGGCAGCCTCGCGGCCGTGATCGTGGAGCCGTACCTGGGCTCAGGCGGCGCGGTCGTCCCGCCGCCGGACTTCTGGCCCAGGATCCGACGGTTCGCGGCCGAGCGCGGGGCGCTCCTGATCATGGACGAGGTGCAGGCCGGGCTTGGCCGCGCCGGGAGCTGGTTCGCCTTCCAGCAACTTGGCATCGTGCCCGACATCCTGGTGACGGCGAAGGGGCTCGGCAGTGGGGTGCCGATCAGCGCCGTCCTCTCGACCCATGCCATCCTCGGCTCCCTGACGCCGGGGTCGCTTGGCAGCACATACGGCGGCAACCCGCTGTCGTGCGCCGCCGCGCTCGCCACCCTGGAGGTCATGGAGGAGACGGACGCGCCTCGTCGTGCCCGCGAGTTGGGGGGCTCGATGCTGGCGACGATGCGCTCCTGGGTGGGCGAGGTCCCCGGCCTCGGAGAGGCGCGCGGCGCCGGCATGAGCTTCGGGCTCGAGATGGTCAAGGAGGAGGGGCGGCGCACCCCCGACCCGGAGCGGGCCCTGGCCGTGCTGTACCGCGCCGACGAGCTCGGCCTGGTCGTCCTGCCGCCGGCCGGCAGTCACGAGAACGTGGTCCGCCTCGCGCCGCCGCTGCTGATCCCGGACGAGGACCTGCGCCGCGGCCTGGCCCTCCTGCGGGAGGCCCTGCTGACCACGACCCCGACACCCTGATGACCCGCCTCCTCGCTCCGCACGTCACATCGGCAGGTCTGCCTCGTTCGGGCCGCACACGTCTCACTCGGGCCTGCGGTCGCCACGCTACACAAGGGGGAAACCGGAATGGTACGGCGTTCTGAGTCCAGCGGAACCGCGCTGTCGCGTCGCGGCTTCCTGAAGTCGGCCGGCGCGACCCTGTCCGTGATGGGGCTGGCGGCCTGCGCGCCCACGCCCGCCGCGAGCCCCACGGCGCCGCCCGCGGCCGGCAAGCCGGCGCCCGCGACCGCGGCTCCCGCAACCTCCTCCGGCGCCAAGACGACGGTCGTGGTGTCCAGCTGGCACTGGCGCGAGGTCGGCGGCATGCAGTCGTGGTGGGAGTACGGCAAGCAGCAGTTCGAGCAGAAGTTCCCCGACATCGCGATCGAAGCCCGCTACGTTCCCTACAATCAGTACTTCGACCAGATGTACGTAGAGATGGGAGCGGGCAATCCTGCGGACATCTACAGCGCCAACCAGCCCGCCAGCTTCGTCATGATGGCCGGCGGGCAGGTAGAGCCGCTCAACAAGTGGGTCGAAAAGTCCAGCGTCGCCAAGGACTTCGTCCCGATCATCAACAGCCCGGTGTGTTCCAGCAACGGCAACATCTACATGGTGCCGATGAACCAGCTCACGGGCCATTACCTCCACTACAACAAGGCCATGCTGGACGCGGTGGGCGCGAAGGCCCCCACGACGCCCCAGGAGTTCTATGACGTGGCCAAGAAGGTCAACAACCCGCCGTCACGTTTCGGGGCGCTGCTGGACACCGGCACGGCCGACCCGCTCTATCAGCAGCTGGTGCTGGCGGCGATCGGGTTCGGGGGAAACTGGTGGGACGTCGAGAAGCCCAAGACCCCCACGGCGAACTCCAAGCCGGTGCTCGAGGCGATGACCTGGTACAAGAGCCTGATCACCGACGGGCTGGTCCCGCGCGGCGCGGACTCCATCGGGCACATCAAGATGTACTCCGAGGAGCGCGTCGCGATGTTCCTGAGCGGCACGTACGCGATGGGCCAGATCAAGGCGAATAACGCGGCTCTCGTGCCGAACACCATCGTCACGCCGCTGCCGTGGAAAGATGGCCGCACCTTCGTCGTGTCGCTCGGGAACATGATGGCGAAGGGTAGCAAGAACAAGGACGCGGCCTGGGAGTACC
>JACQVT010000592.1 GCA_016209665.1 Planctomycetota bacterium
CCACGACCACCAGTAACACTCCATCCATCGGCTTGCGGAGGCTGTTTTTATTGGCGAAATAAACTTGGCTTAGGGCCATTGGGCATCCCTGCCCGCCTTGTCTGAGGCGGGCAGGGATGCCCGCCCCCCGAGATCATCACCATGCGATGCGGATCTGGGCCTCACGGTCGGTGTGCACGAACCGAGCCAGCAGTGCCCGTTGGGCCGTGTCGTAGCGCCACCCGATCGCCGATGTGGACTGCTCCCCGGCCGCATGGCGATCGAGCAGTTCCGTGCCGATGCGGACAGACTTGGGGTCGTCGACGTCGGCGAGGATCAGTTCGTTGGGCTGACCGGCGAGGAACGCGATGGCCGCCGTCCACGGGCCCGGCCCCGGCGGGTCGAGCCGCACTGGCCGACCCCAGCCACTGACGTGCCATCGCCGGCCGCCGTTCGGGTCGCGGAGCACTTGCGTCCACGGCTCCGACAGCCGTGGCAGTCGCCCCTGGGCCTGGCGGCACTTGAGGATGAGGCCCGGATAAATCAGCGCCGGCTGGGCGATGTTTCGCTCGAGGATCCATGAATCCGGATAGAGGCCCACCCACGGCGGCTTGTCGGCCATCTGCTGCACACCGCTGATCACGACGCCGTCGGCGATGTACCGCAGCAGCGGGTCGGGCCGGTCCGCGTCGAGTTCGATGACGTATTGCGCCCACTCGAGGCCGCACCACTGTACCAGTACGCCGAACCAGTTGATGACGTAGAACGTCGTGCCGAGGACGGGCCGCGTCCCATAGGGCGTGACCTGCGGCGTGCCGCGGGCGTACACGTCGCCGAACGGAATGGGCTCTCGCCGCTGGTCGTCGCGGCTCCAGCCGGCCACCCACGTGCCCGTAGACCGGTCGGCCGGCACGCGCCAGGAATAGATGAACGGCATTCCGGTCCACGCCCAGTAGTTCGCATCGTCCAGATAGCTCGCATCCCCGCTGAGCCGATAACCGATCTGATACGCCTTGATCGCCAGGGCGGCGGCCCGGATATCGGGAACCTCGAGCGGGACTTCCCAGACCTGAGCCCCGCGCGGCACGCGGAACTGGCGCATGGCACTGAGGGCGCGGATGCCCGCCGCGATGAGTTCGGCGTCGCCGCTCATCTCGGCCTGCCGCAGGATCGCCAGCGCCGGCGTCGCACACGTTCCGAGCGTGGTCGCGCCGTCGTCGCCGAGCGAGTCGTATTTGCCGTTAGTGAACTGCCGGGCCTGGCGCCGCATCTCGTCGGTGTTGCGAAACGGCCAGGTGCCGTCCGGCCGCATTGCAGAGATCGTTGCTTTGGCGTGCCGGCTGCTCGCCAGCCGGCCGGCCAGCGTCCCGGCCGTATCGACCACCGTTCGTCCCGCCAGCTTCGTTCGCTGGACCCACTGCGAATCGCCGGTGTCGGCGGCATGGGCGAGCAGGAAGGCCGCGAGGTCCGGCTGAAACGCGGGGCCGCCCGGGAAGAACCAGTGATGCGTCCAGCCGTTCGGTTCGGGCCAGTACATCGTGTCGCCGTAGTTGCGGGCCATCAGGCGGTACAACTCCGCGTCGTCGTGCGGCTCGGGCGGCGGCGGGGGGGCACCCAACAGCTCGTACCATCGCCGGGCTGCCATCGCGACCGGCAGGTCGCGCTCGGCGTACAGCACCGCGCGGAGGGTCAGCGGGCGGCCCGCCGACATGATGTAGGGCTGTCGGGCGTAGAACTCGTTCTCGCCTCGCCACTCGGGGATGGCGGGCACCGACAGGGCCATCAGGTGATTGGGCTGGCCGTCCAGGAAATTCGGCGAAGCAAATGTCGCCGCCGGCATCGAGTGTACATCGTCCCATTGGTCCATCGGCCGCCAGAACAGGGCCGTGGTCAGCCCGGCGGCCTCGATGGCCATCGCCGGCAGCGCGACCTTGAACGGGTGCGGCGCCCAGCGTGTCGCATATCGCTCGCCGACGGCCCGGTCGCTCGACGACCGCCAGCCCGGTTCGAGCATTTCGAGCCCGCCGAACAAGCCGTACCGATCGACGGGATCGCCCGCCCGGTCCCGGTCGACCCGCAGGACGGGGACGGCGAATTCAAGCAGCTTGCCGTCCGGCGGGCCGGTCAGCTTGGCGGTGATCTGGATCGAATCCGGTTTGTCCGCGGATCCGGCCTCGAAGTCGACCTGCACTCGCCAGTCGGGCAGGTCAGCAACCCCGCCCTCCAGCCGGGCCCACTGCCCCGACGCCGCGTGCACGCGGAGCCCCGGCTCGCGCGTGACCATCACGTCATCGTCACTCTGCACTGTCAACCGCACGAGCGGCAACAACCAGCCCGCCAGCCGCCAGCCGCCGGCAGCGTCGGCGACCATCCATCTCGCCGCCCCGACGCGGTCGTCGCCGGCCCGGATGAAGTCCAGCCGGTGCCGCCCGATTCGCAGCGGCGCCGTCATCGGCAGCGTCTCGCCGCTGCCGACCACGATCGAGCCTGCCAGGTCGTACGCCGGCTTGCCGTCGGCCTGCGTCATCGCCCGCAGTTGCTGCACGCCCGCCTGCTCGAATCGCGCCTCGAAGTCGGCGGCCGGCTGGGAGGTCGGCGACAGCGGCGTCCAGTCACCACCATCCACGCGCAGGGTGTAGTTCACGCGAGCCTGGGCTCCCCCAACTTGCCGGACCCTGGCATGGAACTGCACACGTTCGCCGGGCGCGGCCAGGTGACGGTCGAAACTGACCCTCGCCTGCACGATCGGCGGCTGGCGGATGAATTCGATGAAGTCGATGTCCACGGTGTCGTTGACGGCCCCGTTGCACGGATCGACCCGGATGGCCGTCAGCGTCCGCCCCGCGTCGGTCGTCTTGCCGATGGGGAACTCCAGCACGGTGAAGGGTGCCGCGTCGATGGCCGGCGCCGACGTCGGTCGCGCGATGGCTCCGGGCTGATGCAGGGCGCCGAAGCCGACCGAGTGCAGTGTCAATACTTGCTGCTCGCCGTACTGCGGATCGTCGTCGGTCGTCCAGTACACCTGCGTATCCGCGCTGTGACGGCACCGGATGGCCACTCGCACCAGACAGCCGTCGAGCGGTGCCGAGATCGGGGGTCCGAAGATGAACGGGTCGGTGTTGGTCGTCACCAGCCGCAGCCGGCCGTCCGCAACAGCCACGTCGCGCATCCCGTTGGCCAGGACCCAGCCCTCCAAATCGCCTGTCCGGGCGAAATCCCACCTCGCGATCGTCCCCAGCTCGCCCGCCGCCGTCGCAGACGACGTCAACAGTACCCACAGGACCAACCCGCGAATCACGAACGGCAACCCAGGGACTTCAACGCATCGCGGAACACGCTGGGGGGATGGAATCGTTGGCATGCGTCTCCTCCGTCGTGTCAACGTTATACCGGATTCACACCCGTCCCCCAACCGTCCGCAACGAGTCGCGGATGGATTGAGGTCGTCGCCGTCGCTACGATGAACGGCATGAGCGTTGCGCCGACCATGAAAGCCCTGGTGTTCGAGGGGCCGGGCCGTCTGCAACTCCGGGATGTTGCCCGGCCGACACCGGCGGAAGGTGAGGTGCTGGTCCACGTGCATCGGGCCACCATCTGCGGCACCGACATCCGCATCGTCGAGGGCCGCAAGACCCGCGACATCCGTTACGGCTACCCGATCGGCCACGAATGCGCCGGCACCGTGGCCGAGGTCGGCCCCGGCGTGACCGGTTACGCTCCCGGCGAGCGAGTCGCCGTCTGTGTGGTCGTCTCCTGCGGTGAGTGCCGCGACTGCCGCGCCGACCGCGAGAACCTGTGTGCGGGGCGCATCACGCTCGGCTATCACACCGCCGGTGCCTTCGCCGAGTACATGCTGATTCCCGCCCAGGCGGTCCGCCGGGGCAACCTGTTCAAGCTGCCCGACGAGGTTGGGCTCGAGGTGGCCCCGCTGCTCGAACCGATGGGCTGTTGCGTCAACGGCGTCCACGAGATGCATCCCGAGCGAGCCAGGCCACCGGCATCGGGGCGGCCCTCAGATGCGGATGCCGCGTCGCGATCGCTCGCCATTCTCGGCGCCGGTCCCATCGGCCTGCTGCATCTGAAGATCGCCCGCGCCTACAGGCGCCACGAGCGCATCGTGATGACCGAGCCGCTACCGCACCGGCGCGAGGCCGCCCTGCGGTTTGGCGCCGATGCGGCCCTGGCCCCCGAGGCGTTCGAGCCGGCCGGCACGTTCGACGACGTGCTCGTGGCCTTCGGCGATACGTCACTTGTGGATGTAGCCATGCGGGCGGCCGGCAAATGCGGCCGCGTCAGCCTGTTCGCCGGCTTCGACGAGGAGGCCCGGGTCTCGTTCGATCCCAACCTCGTGCACTACCAGCAGCTTCGTCTGACCGGCGGCTCCGAGTCCCGCCGCCGCGACTACGCCGAGGCTCTCGCCCTGGTCCGCGACGGCAGCCTCGACCTGACGGGCCTGGTCTCGCACTGGTTCCCGCTCGGTACCCACGAGGAGGCCTTCCGCACGGCGACTCAACGGCTGGGTCTCAAGGTTGGCTTTCAGGTCGCGGAATGACGTTGGCACTACAGCGCAGGGTGGCGGGTTTGAGCCCCGGCGACCTGGTTGGCGATACCCTGGACCCCGGTTATGCCACCCAGAGGAGCACTCGCCTGCGCTTCGTGCTGGTAAGAGGGAGGACCTTGCGCTGTAGTGTAGCTGTGTCATTTGTCGGCGGGGAACACGCGGCGCCAGTCCTTCTTGATGTCCACTATGGTCCAACGCTTCTGGGCCGCTTCGATGAGGCCCTTGTCGAGTCGGCCGACGGGCGAGTCGCGGTCGTAGGCGTACTCGCGGTCGGCGTCGGTGTGGTGGACGAACAGGCAGAAGCGCGGGCCCGCACCGGCGGCGGTCCACTGGAGCATCTCCAGGTCGCCGTCGGAGTTGCCAAAGGCGGCGAGGGGCCGCCGGCCGGTGGCCTCATAGATGGCCACGGGTTTGGCCGCCTTGTCGTTGATCAGTTCGATCTCGGCCAGCCGCATCAGGACGGGCTTGCCGTCACGCAGCTCGAAGCGGGTCACGATGGTGCTGCCGAGGACCTGCTCCGGCGGGATGGCGTAGACCCGCTGCGTCCAAGGTCGCATGAACTCCAGGCCGCCGCCCGAGACGATGTAGGTCTTGAATCCGTTGGCGCGAAGGTACGTCAGCACTTCCAACATGGGCTGATAGACGCACTCCGTGTAGGGCCGGCCGAAACGCGGGTGTCTGGCTGTGGCCAGCCAGTCCTGGACGATCCGGTCGAATTCGTCGGTGGTCATGCCGCCGTGCGTGACCGCCGTCAATTCGATCAGCCCCTTGACGCCCGAGGCCGTGACGCCCTTGAGGTCGCCCGTGACGGCGGATTTGAACGGCTCGCGGTCTCTCCATTCGGGGTGCTGCGGTGCCAACCCTCTGGCCCGGTCCATGCCGAAGACGAACTGCGGGTAGGCCGGCTGCTCGCACCACAGCGTGCCGTCATTGTCGAAGACGGCGATGCGCTCGGCCCGCGGCACAAAGTCGGGACTCCCCGACACCGTGACCCGCTGCACAAAGGCCACGATCGATTGCTTGGCGGCACGCTCGTTCCACGAGGGCAGCGGGTCCTCGGCCAGGATGGCTGTAGGCCACGAACCGAGGATCAACAGCACAAGGCGTTTGCAACTGGGCATGTTGAGTCACCTCGTCGGCAGTCTCGGGTATCTGATGCTTTGGAGCAAGGGTTGGGAGCCGCCTGGTGCATGGCCGTTTTGCACGGCTATCCCGCGGAACCCTCTCATGGCGCGAGCAGATTCTCGACACCGCCGTCATTTCGAACCCGACAAGAGCCGCCTCTTTAAGAAGACGCTCGTTTTGGAACCGGCGCATCTACTGGCCCTTCACGACGGCGTCGACAGAAAGCTGGAAAGTTCATACAGTGAAGCTGATTATTGTCACTATATACTGATGCATCATGCCCTTTTTGGGCATCCAGAGGCCCATAATGCAAAAAAATGGCCTAGTTTTCTCGCAAGACCGTTGACGCTATGTCACGACAAGGTAAAATGAACCCCAGGCATTTGAACCTGGCAGGTCGCTCAGGTCTCCAAACCGTGGCAGGGCTGGCCGCGAGCCAAGCATATATGGTAGTCGGCACAGCGGAGACGAAGTTCCACGGTGCACGTCATAGGCTCTAGAGCGGATGCCACCAGTGAGGAGGAGAGAGATGAGGATTCCGAACACGTGTTTGCTGGTCGGTGCTGTTGCGCTGGCCATGGCCAGCCAGATATCCGCAAACCTGTTGACAAACCCAGGTTTCGAGGACCCCTTTGGCACGGAATGGGCGTTCACGCGCGTGAGTGGGACCGAGGCGAAGTGGGGCTACGCACAAAGCAGTACGCGAGTCCATTCCGGTTCGTCCAGCCTCAGGATGCACTTCGGCACCGACGCTGGGCTGGGAACAGCCTATGTCGAGCAGGTCATATCCGGCCTGACGCCAGGTGATCCGTTCGACATCAGCGCTTGGATCAACCTGGACTGGCGAGCGACCAAGGCAACGGCCTACATCGAAGTCCTGGGCGGGGGAAGTCCTGTCCAAGCGCCTTCCCAAGGCGGGAACACGGACGACGCGTGGCAGGAGTGGACTTTGTCCCAGACGGCGGATGCCGGCGGGAATCTGACCATTAGGCTCTACCTGGACAAGTACGGTACCACGACGGCTGACAAGGACGTCATAGCGTACTACGATGACGTGGTAGTAATCCCGGAGCCGGGAAGCATACTTTTATTGCTTGCGGGATTCCTGGGTCTGGGAGCCCTGAGGCGTCGCAGGTAACATCCTACCTGCCACACGCGCAGACATAAAAGAGCCAGGTTCGTTTCCTACTATGGCTTCCTGTCGCGCGGTTATGCTGCGACGACCATGTCCGAACGCCCCACTGTGGGCGTCCTCCGCAAGGCAGGCACGCTGTCCGGTGCCTGTCGATCTTTTAGCGGCATGACCTGTCCCTATCCCGGATTGTACATACTCGAACCTGTCCGGTTACCTGCGCCCAAAAGAAGGAACTGCTATCATTTCCTGGGCGACGGGCGGAGACCGCTAACCTGCGGGCCCATTGACGGCAAGCATGTAATTGACAGCCCATGCCCGGATTCGTAGTCTGGTTTTGAACGTGTGGCGTTCGACATGCCGGTTTCGCATTCCGGGGGTCCGCTTGCGAGGCTTAGACCGTCTCAATTCGGCGGACAAGCTGTCCATCATGTTGTCTGAACCGGTGCTGCGTCTCGGCCGAGGCACCGTCGGCGTGGCGAGTTCGTGGCGGCGCTGGAGCGTGGTCCTGGCCGGCCTGGTTCTGACGATCGGCTGCGACAAGCCGCTGTTTCCCAGCTTGGTCAGCGGGCCGGCGATGGGCGGTGGCGGCTCGGCGAGCCAGCCTACGGCTGCGAAGGTCGATTCAGCCGGGCCAGCAGCGCCGGGGCCTATGCCGACGGCGGCCAGCGCCTCGGTGCGCCCCGCGGTCCTGGTTACCCGAATCACGTTTGACGTGCTGCGGGTGCGGGTGCCGCAAGGCCTCTTCAGCCAGTCGGAGAAGATCTGGAACCACTTGGAGACGAGCTTTCTGCCCGCAGAGACGATCGGCCTGCTGCACCGAAACGGTCTGCGCGTCGGGCGCGGTGGGGCCGATGCCTGGCCGCCGATCCGGGCCATCCTCGAGACGACACCGCGGGTCGAGACCTCACAAAGCAGCCTGACGCTCAACAACGGTCGGCCGCTGTCGCTGGAGATGGACTTACAGCCCAAGGACCAGATTCTGTTCCTGTATCGCCGCGACGGCACGCTGTCCGGGGCGCCCTGGCGGTCGAGCAGCAACCTGTTGCGGATCGAGTACGGGATATCGCCGACGAATGCCGATGCGGTGACGATGGAGATCATGCCGGAACTCCGGCTGGACTCGGCGAGCGCCCAAGGCTCGCGGGGACCCGAGCGATGGAACCCGACCGCGGGCCTGGTCGAACCCGGCCTGGTGATCCGCGAACTGGCGTTCCGGGTGGAGACCGCGGCGGGTGAGTTCGTGGTCGTCGGGCCCAGCTCGGCGACGCGCGAGCTGCCTTACATCGCCGGATCGTTGATGTTGCGCGAGGAGAAGGAGGGCGAGAAGTTCGAGTCGGTCTATTTCCTGACGCCCACGGTTTCGCGAGCGGGCGGACCCTGACCGCGGGGTGGATAGGCCGATCCGTTCAACCGGGTCAGCACGATGTCGGAGCTACCGTCGGAGGACTATTTTCGGAGTATCGACTGCCACGCCGGCTTGGGCATCCTCGCCACGGACGAGCAGTTCCGCATCCGCTTCTGTAACCAGGCGGCGGTCCATCTGCTGGGCCGGCCGGCGGCTGAGCTGATCGGAGAGGACATCAAGACCATCGTGCCTCCCGCCCGGGCGGCCTTGGCCCAGCGACTGCTCGATCACATCGTTCAGACGGGTGAGTCGTCGGACTTCGAGTTGGAGTACGAGCGGCCCGACGGCCGAATGCTGCACCTGGCAGTGGTGGTCTCGCCGGTCCGCGACGGCGAGCGCCTCGCCGGGGTGTCGGTGTTCCTCCGCGATATCTCACGAAGGCTGCACTTGCTCCGAGACATGGCCCAGGCCCAGAAGATGGCGGCCCTCGAGTCCATGGCCGGCGCGCTCGCCCACCACTTCAACAACATTCTGGGCGGGGCGATCACCACCGCCGACTTCGCCTTGGCCGGCGACGACCCGGACCTGCACCGGCGGACCCTGGGCCTCACCGTCACCGCTCTGTCGCGCGCGAACGAATTGACCCGCGGTCTGCTGGCGTTCGCGGAGGGCGAACATTCGGATACCACGACGGCTGATATTCGCCAGACGCTGGAGCGCTATCTGGCAGCGCTCGATGAGACGCTGAAGGCCCGCAGGATCCGCCTGGAGGCGGACATCCAGCCGGTGTCGGCGTCGGCCCCGCCCACCGCGGTCACCGTCATCCTCGACCGGCTGATCGCCAACGCCGTCGAAGCCATGCCGAACGGCGGCACGCTGAGGATTCGCCTGGCCACGCGGACGGATGATCAAGTCCTTCTGTGCGTCGGCGATACCGGCTGCGGCATCGCGCGGGAGATCCTGCCCCGCATGTTCGAGCCGTTCTTCACCACCCGGCAGCCGGACCGCGGCGGCACCAGCCCTCACCATGGGTTGGGCTTGGCGATCGTGCACGGGATCGTCAAGGACTTGGGGGGCACCGTGTCGGTCGACAGCGCGCCTGGTTCCGGTACAACAATCACCATTCATCTGCCGGGCCTGTCCAGGAGCGAATCATAACCTTTTGTTTGGTGGTGGGATACGTTGGAATCCGGCCTCGCGGTTGGGGCGGTGCGATGCTTGGGACGTGGTGGCCGTCCGTTCGTCAGGCCGTCCGCAGCCGACGGCCACCTTTTACCGCGAGGGGGGTACAAGATACTGCGAGGGGCCACCACCCCGTGGGAGTCGCCTTCAACAAACCATTGGGCGCAATTAACTTGAACCTGGCTGCCGCCGCCGCTACACTAGCGGCCAGCTCACCGGAGCCTGCAAGGGGACCGCGTAACGTTGGCGCAGAAGCGCGGTCCGGCCGAGGCAGGCGCGGCAACGGAAAGTACTCAATGCCTGTGGTTGATGTATGAACTGCCGTCCAGCCGGCACCCGCCGGATTTTGGCGAGCGCCAAAATCATGAAGCGGCCGGTGGTTGCGAGCCGATAGGACTATAGCGAGCGAGAATCCGTCATCGATCGCACCAACGCCTGTAGGCTGTCCGGGACCTTACGGCATGCCCGTGATGTCGTCCAGGCCCGGAGCCGTGGGAGTCAGCCGTGCCGAGCACGGCACTTGTCAGGAAGGCCGCATGATTCGCAGGCATTTGAGCAACCGTCGGATCCGGATTGCCGTGGGCTTGGCCCTGCTGGCCGGCTTTCTCCTCCAGTGCCAATGGGCGCTCACCAACCGGTCCGACCAGGAGCCCGTCGTCGTCCGCAACCCGATCAAGCTCGCGGGTAACACCGCGATCGCCGCCCCCGCGGTGGTACTGCCCACCCGCACGGAAAGCCTCGAGGAGCGGGCGGCCCGCGACCCGCTGGGCTTTCTGCAGTTCTGCCTCGATCACTACGACCGCAGCGTGCGCGACTATACCTGCACCTTTACCAAGCAGGAACTGGTGAACGAGAAGTTGACCGCGGAGCAGGTGATGAAGGCCTTCTTCCGCGAGAAGCCGTTCAGCGTGCGGCTGGAGTGGGTCAAAAACGAGGACAAGTGCTCGCGGGTGCTGTACGTCGC
>JACQVT010000593.1 GCA_016209665.1 Planctomycetota bacterium
AACCGGCCGCGGCCCTCGACACGGGGCAGGATGGTCATGTCCTGACGGACGGTTGTGTAGTTCTCGCGGCGCCAGAAAGAGTGGAAGTAGAGCACGTCATCGGCGTGTTTGTCGCCGAGGGTGGCGGCAACGTCGTAGTAGATGCCGTTGTCCTTGTCGGACTCGTTGGTGACGACGATCCTGGCGCTCTTGCGGAACGGCATGGGCACGAAGCAGTTGAACGATCGGCCCTCGGGCGAGGCGAAGCAGGCGTTCTCGAACGTGGCCATGTGGCCCAGGCAGTGGCAGAAGAAATCGCCGAAGGGAGCCTGGACGGCCGGCGTGTCAGCGCCGTCCCAGTAGGCCTCGGTCTTGAGGCCACGCAACGCCGCCGGGCTTCGGTCCCACAGCGTGGCCCACATGCGGCGGATGGTGCCGCTGCCCTGGACGTCGACCAGGGTCAGGCTGCCGCCCTTGGGGATCGGGGTACATGGGGCGCCCTTGCGGCCGAACTTCGCCCTGGCCGCCTGGCCCTTTTCGCCCTTGGGGTTCTCGAACGTGTACCAGCGGGTCTGCACATCCGGCGGAGCCATCCGATACCAGTCGCCGGCGGGATCGGCCGCCGCTATGGCCACCGAGATGGTCAGGACCATCGTCGCCCAGCCGAGCATGGCTGCCGTCCTGGCTTGTTGCCGCATGATGGACTCCTCCCTTCGTCGTGGAATGGTTCGCTTCACGCGCCGCACGCCGGCAATATAATGGGCCAGCCAATGTCGAACAATCCGGCAACGGCGGCCATTGTTCAACCCACGGGAGGTACAGGACGTGAGTCTCTGTCGCACCGGCATCGCAGCAGTCGTCGTTTCGTTGGTGGCAGCTTGTCTCGCCTGGGCGGCGAGTGGAGCCGCGAGCACGAGACCGGCAGGAGTCACGCCGGGGCAGGTCGTGGATCGCCTGGGCTCGACCCACGTCGTCGGGGGATACCACTTCACGGACAAGAACTTCCTCGGCGAAGGCGCGGACGCGATCCTGGCCACCGGCATGAGGGTGATCAAGCTGTACCTCCACGAGCCGCGCGTGCATTACCGGCCCAACAGCGATTGGCCGGAGTCGTTCGCGGACTTGGTCGAGATGGCCCGGCATCCCTACTACCGCGCGGTGTTCGACAAGCCTTTCCACACGTTCATCCTCACGACCTATTCCGTCACCGGCAAGGACGTCATGGGCCGGTGGCGCGACGGCTACACGGACGAGGAGTACGCCGAGGACCTCCGGCAGTTCCACGACCTGACGCGGCACCTGCTGGCGACGTACGAGGGCACGGGCAAGACATTCGTCTTGCAGCACTGGGAGGGCGACTGGGCGGTCCGCGGCAACACCGACCGTAGCGAGAAGGGCGACCCGTCTGAGGAGCGATGCCGGGCGATGGCCCGCTGGCTCAACGCCCGGCAGGAGGGCGTCGAGCGGGCACGGAAGGAGGCTGGCCACACTGGCGTGAAGGTCTATCACGCCTGCGAGGTCAACTTGGTGCGAAACGCGATGCAGGGACGGCCGACCGTGACCAACAACGTCCTCCCGCACACCCATTGCGATCTGTACTCATACTCGGCCTACGACACCATCGGCCTCGCCTCGGGCGACGTCGCCAAGGGGCGGGCCGTGTTCCGCGACGCCCTCGACTACATCGCGGCCAAGGCCCCCGACAGCGAGGCCTTCGGAGCCAAGAACGTCTACGTCGGCGAGTTCGGCTGGCCGGAGGTCGTCTCCGAGAAGGACCCCCACACCAGTACCGACAAGAGCCTGAACGTCATCCGCATGACGGTCGAGACCGCCCTGGAGTGGGGCTGCCCGTACATCGTCTACTGGCAGGTGTACGACAACGAGTGCCGCGTGCGCGACCCGCGGCCCACCAACGCCGACGTCCGCGGTTTCTATCTGATCAAGCCGGACGGGACGCGCTCGGCGGCCTGCGACTATCTCGTCTCGCTCCTCGAGTGAGGGCGTGAGGCGGCTCGGCGCTCCGCTCTGACCTACTTGAGTCGCGTTGGAGCCGGAGCCGTCTCAGGCGGCCTGCGCCTCGCGATGCCCCACAGCGGGTCGACGATCACGTAATTCCGCCGGATCCACAGGTCCATCGGCAAATCGAGCATCTGGCCCGAGCCGATCCAGAACCCCTGCCCCACGCCGAAGATGAAGCGCGGGTGATGCTCGCGCATGGACCGGATGACATCCGCCACGACGGCCTTGTCGTCGGCAAAGCAGAAGAGCTTCATGAAGAGCCTCGGCTCGGCCGGCTTGAGGAAGATGGGGCCGGCGGGATTGAAGCTCATGTACGGTTCATCCGGAGGGCACTCGTCAAGGACGGCCTGCAGCGGGGTGAGACTGGCGTACAGACCGGCTGGCTGGCTGTTCAGCGCGCAGAGTACGAGGGCGTACCACCACACCGCCATGGCCCCCGCCAGGACACCCAACAACGTGCTGAACATGTACCACGAGACCGCCACCGTGCCTACGGTGATCATCCATTCCAGGAGCGCACGGTCACCGCGAGCTGATACAGGTTGCGGTCCTGCACGCACCAGAAGACCGGCCGGAGAACCAGCCAGTACAGCGGCGGATGGTGCTCGAAGAACTGCGTGTAGGGCTGGACCCCCTGCATCCAGAGCCAAGTGTCGTGCAGATGCTCCAGTTCATCGACGTGGATCCCGTAGCCCAGGTTTAGATGAAGGGCAGAGACGATGCCGCCGCCGATGAGGCCCCGGATCAACTGGCGGGACCGGCGATCGAGACCGGGCTCGGGGGCCGACGTCCGGCCGGCACTCGGGACGAGACTCGATGGTGTGGTTCGGGGGGCCCCGCCGCGGAACTCCGGATTGCTGGGGGACATTCGCAGACATTCTCCTTGGCGAACAGGTTAGCTCAATCGCCCCGGTCCGCCAAGGAACCCGCTGACACAACTTCGTTTACGAGCGGCTGGAACGCTTCACCTGTGCACGGGCGGAGCTGGGAGGGCCAGCATCCAGTCAAGCAGCAGAGGAGGCGAAACTGTGACGGAGCCGGGGGAGGATTCAACCGCTCCACCTCAACGCGCACGTCGCAATGCTCCACCAGGTTCAACAGGTCTGAGGAAAAGTAGCGCGGGCAGAAACCGATGAGATGGCGATCGCCCTCGGAGACGTCATCGGTGCGCAGGACTAGAGCTTGCCTGTCGAACGGATTCTGAAAGTCCCACATCAAGAGCAAGCGGTCGCCGGTCCGAAGCTGGAGCACTCTCGCGCGGGAGCTGTCCGGGAAATGCCGAACGCCGTGAACAAGAAAATGAATATGGTAACGGCCATCCGGCTCCGGTTCGGGGCAGGGAAACACCTCGAACAAATCGGTTGCCCGCCTGCCCCCACTCCTGGACAGGAGGAGGATGGGGTCGTGCTCGTCCGCTCGCATGTTCAGCCACTTGACAAAGTCGTGGAACTCCGGCCGGCTGGCGGGCGGCAATCGGTTTGAGAATAGGGGGAAGAGAGCATCAGATTCGTAGACTTCATCGACGGCCGGGAAGGAAGGCAGCGGCTGAAGGCCGGCTTGCAGCGCTTGGTGGCACCCGCGCGTGTAACCAAAAATGTACCTCCGGCCATCATAGCGCAACTGGCCGATGACGAACCACGATCGTCCGACCGGGTCTTGCCAAGCGAGGAAAAGCTTCTTCAAGGCAATAATCCTCCCATCTGCAGCAGCCTTATCCTGCTTATCTTAAGCATTTCGCAGGCAAACTCAATCGCCGGCTCGCTGATCATGCCGAGGGGCAGCCGGCGGAGAATGGCGAGAGGCTGCTCATCACCCACGTCAGCCAGCCGCTGCAGCCAGAAGCGAGCGGCATGGGGATACCTTTGAGCCGCTTCTTCGAAGGCAGCGCAGGTAGATAACGGTCTGGATTCCTGTTCTGTCCGATAGAATGCGGAGGTTGCCCGATCAACGTAAGCGGCCACGGAGAAACCCCTGTCCCTTGTGCTCAATCGTCGCCGTCGGGTATCGTCCGTCTCGTTGCGTCCAAGGCTCGATGCATGATCATACGTCGGGGCGAGGTGGAAGGTGACACTCGAATCGGGATGCCAGACGATGATCCATGCCCAGTTCTCGTGATGCCGATCCGTGTTGCCGATCCAGGCATCCAGCAGAAGGTATCCTACAAAAACGTCCACTCCTCTCCCGACAACTGGAGATGATGGCCAGTCCAACGGGGGAGCGATCTGGGCCTGGTCGAGGATCCCCCCAACGGCTCCAATCGTATGTTGCGGGATACGATACAGCCGCGTAGGACTCGTTTCGCGGCCGGGGTAGCCGGCGAGGATCTCCCGTAGCACCTCGTTGCCGTGCACCAGGGCCCCCCCTGGGGGGACGAACGAGGGAGAGACGATTCCGCGCCTCTCGGCGCCACTCGCGTCTGTCCAAACCGCAAGCTCCACCCTCGCGTGAGGCAGCACGAGCATCTCAGCCAGTTCGCTAGCCACCTTCTCCGCCCAATCCTCTCCGGTGTTCTCTCGACCCTGCTTATAGAGGCATCGCCCCAGGGATGGGTGGTCGAACCAAAACTTGAGCTTGGTTCCCATCGGCTCCTGGGCATCAGGAGCATCGGTGGGAACCTGGATGACCTCAAACTCCGAAGGCAAGCAGACCTCACTCTCCGTTGTAAGTTCCACCATCCGTACTCGGTGGGCTGGCCGGTTTGCGGGCCTCGCCTTCGATGAGAATGTGGGCGAAGCTGGCGTAATCGTCGAACGAACCGAGGGCGATGAAACCCCAGTCGTAGGTCTTGTCGGTCACCTCGAAATAGGGCCTGGCGGTCTTGGCGTCGTAGGCGTCGACGAAGACCTGGATACGGCCGGTGTCGCAGTCGCGGAGGAGATCGACCTTGTGCCAGTTGCGGTCGGTCATGACGGCCTTGGGCCGGTCGGCGTCGGGCGTCAACGTCGTGCGGGTGGCCCCATCAACGCGGATGATGGCGTTGTGCGTGCCCGCCGACAGCCCCGACAGATGCACGTAGTAAAAGTGCGTGTCGTCGCGGCGGGCGAAGATGATGCAGGCGTCGCGGGCGGCGACCGCGGGGTTGCGGTCGAGCCGCACAAAGCACGACAGGCTGAAAGTGCGAAACTCGTACGGCCGGTAAATGGCGTATTCCTGCGGCCGGCGGACGCCCGGTAGCATGGGC
>JACQVT010000541.1 GCA_016209665.1 Planctomycetota bacterium
ACGCCAGCCCGAGGGAGCCCAGGCCCGCGCCGACGCTCTTGGCGGCGATTCCGAAGAACCGCCGCCGCGTCAGGTCCAAGTAATGTTCCTCGAACGGATGCATATCGCCCACTCCTTCGTCTGGTCAATGCTGTGTGATCGTCTCCGACAGATTCAGCACCGAGTTGGCGATCATCGTCCAGGCCGCCAGCTCCGACTTGCTCACGTTCTCGGCCGGCGGGGCCTCGCCCGCCGCCACCAGTTTCGCGGCATCCTCCGGCGACCGCCGATAGCGCTCGCGGAACGCCTCCAGCGTCTCGCCCACCCGACGCAGCTCGAACTCGTCGGGTACCCGCCCCAGGCAGCGCCGGAACAAGCTCACCAGGCGGGCGTCGTCGTCGCTCGCCTCGCGCATGATCCGCTCGGCGAGCACGCGGGCCGCCTCGACGTACTGCTCGTCGTTCCACAGCACCAGGGCCTGTAACGGCGTGTTCGTCTGCGACCGGCGGATGGTGCAGGCCTCGCGGGTCGGGGCGTCGAAGGTCATCAGCGACGGCGGCGGACACGCCCGCTTCCAATAGGTGTACAGGCTCCGTCGCCACAGGTCCGGCCCGTCGCCCCGCTTGAAGATGCGGGTGTTGGACTGGACCATCGCCACTTCCCGCCACAATCCGTCGGGCTGGTACGGTTTGACCGAGGCCCCGCCCAACTGCTCGACCAGCAGACCCGACACGTACAGCGCCTCGTCCCGCACGAACTCCGCGGCCAGCCGCCGCCGCGGGAAATACGCCAGCCGCCGATTCTCCGGGTCGCCCTCGCGCAGCTCGGGCCGCACGCGCGAATCCTGCCGATAGGTGCTGCTGGTCATGATCAGCCGCAGCATGTGCTGCACGTCCCACCCGCTCTCGCGGAATTCGACGGCCAGCCAATCCAGCAGTTCGGGGTGGCTGGGCCATTCGCCCTGCAAGCCGAAGTCCTCACTGGTCCGCACGATGCCGGTGCCGAACAGCATTTCCCAGTATCGATTGACCGCCACGCGGGCCACCAGCGGGTTCTCGGGCGACACCAGCCACTGGGCCAGGCCCAGGCGGTCCTGTGGGGCGCCGGCCGGCAGCTTGCCGAGCACCGCCGGCAGGCCCCGCGTCACCGGGCGCGACTTGTCGGGGCGGTCGTATTGCCCGCGCGTCAGCACGAAGGTCTCGCGCGGCTTGGGCAGCTCCTTCATCACCATCGTCCGGGGCTGCGAGGCCTCGACCTCGGCCATGCGTTTCTCGAGTTCGACGAGCTTCGCCCGACGAGCCAGGTAGCCGGGCGAGTACGCGGTCATCCAGGCCTGATCGAGCCGCTGCTTGAGGTCCTCCGACCGCGTGGTTTCGGGCACCGCCGCCGCCGCCAGTTGGCCCGTCAGTTCGCCCGGCCTCGCCGCCGCCCGGTAGTAGAACCCGCCCGGTCCGGCAATGTTGATGATCTTCATCACCACCACGTTGAGGCCGGCCTTCAATTCGATGGTCGCCTTGTCCTGGTCCGGCTGCACCGCCCGGGAGGCCCTGACGGACGCGGCCTGCTTGCCGTTGACGAACAGGATGAACCCGTCGTCGCTGCCGAGCAGCACGTCGACTTTGCGGACCGTCGGGCTCCACACCCGCCGGCCGACGTAGGTAACGTTCGAGCCGTCGGGCAGCTTGTTCGCCCGCTCGTCGCGGTAGTCGGCGTTGAACCGCCAGTACTGGTTGCCGAACCCGAAATTGCGGGTCAGGTCCAGCGCCGTGTCCTTCTCGGGTCCGAACGCCGTGCTGTAGCCTTCGCGATCCGACTCCACCGGCAGGGGCCCGACGAAGTACCACCCGCTCGCGGCCGCCGGCAGCAGGTCCAGCCCGGCGTCGGCGACCCTGGCTACGCTCAACCGGACGCGGCCCAGCGCGTGCTGCGCATACACGGATTCGTATTTCAGCCGGACGCGCAGCTCGGTGCCCCCATCGAACCCGAACGGCTGGTCGGCCAGCAGCAGGGCCACGCGCCCTCCCTCGCGACGATGCGCATCCACCGCCCACCCGCGGTCGGCCGGCGGTCCGGACGTCAGCACGTTGACCACGCGGAAGTCCCCGTCCTCCTGCTCCACGTCGGCCCAGGCCCAGGTGAACTTCACCGGCTTGCGGGTGGTCGGCTCCGCGACCGACGCGGCTTCGGCCTCGATGCCGCTCAGCACCGCGTTCCCATTGGGAGCCCGGCCCACCCGGCGCGCGGGCAGGCTCGGGTCCGCCAGCGCTTCGAGCATCAGCACCCGCAGGTCCTTGCCGTCCGTCCGCAGCGTGATGACGTGCTCGTCCTGGTCCGGGTTCTTGCCCGACGCCAGCACTGAACCGTCCGGCTGCGCCTTGAGTGTCGCCCCCTGAGTCGACTCCGCCGCGGTGAGCTTCGTCGGTCCCCAGACCAGGCCCAGCTTCTTGTTCACCTCCGCGAAGAACGCCGCCCGCTTGGAACTCTCATCCGGCGCCGCCGTCGCCAACTGCCTG
>JACQVT010000542.1 GCA_016209665.1 Planctomycetota bacterium
AACAGCATGGCCGCCGAGGCGGCAAACCCCGACAGCAGCGCGCGCGGGAGCCAGGCTGTTCTCGTGGCCAACGCGTCCACAACAATCCCCTTCCCCATGGGGCCACCTCCCAGCTGGCCGAACGACAGTCGGCGTATCGGTATGCTCCGTCGAAGTGCCCGCCTACGCTCCAACCTAGACCCGGGCCCCGCCCGCGTCAATCAATGCCGCCCCCGCCCGTCAGGGGCCGCCTGTCGACGGTTCGGGACCACCCGCTGCGCGGCCTGGCGCTCGAGCGCGGGGTCGGGCGCCGCTCGTGGCCCCTGGCCGCACACCGCGTGCCAGGCCCTCGCTCCGGAGGATGACGCGGTCAGACCGACTGCCGCCGCGCCCGCAGACGGTCGCCGAGCATGGCCAGCAGGGAGGCGGCAAAGAAGGTGCGGTCCGGGCGGTAGTAGATGTAGGCCAGGTCCACCGCCTCCCCGCGTCGCACCAGGCGGGTCAGGTCGGCCGGGGCAGCCAGCGGACTCACGGGCTCGGCCTCTGACGCGGGAGCACGGGCGTGCCGTCCTTGCGCAGCACCGGCGCCGTCGCCGAGCGGGCGATGCCGGGGCTGGGCACCAACATCGAGTGCTTGCCCGCGCCGACTCCGCGGGTCCGGCAGCTCCGCCAGCACCTCGAGCAATGGCCGACACGTCCCCTCCATGCCGCAGCCCTCCTGACCCCAGCCTACCCCAACTTGACCGGAACTCTAAATGGCCCTGCCTAGGGGCGGGCGGCCCTTGACCGCAGCCGGACTGGCCAGTACTGTGGGCAGGCGATTCGGCTGGCTAACCGCTCGGTCGGTCGGACGACGGGGGACCCATGTCAGGCACCAATGCGTGGGGAGCAATCCCGCGCCGCGCGGACCCGTTCGACGTGGTTGTCGACAAGCCGCTCCCTCCGGCGTTCGATCCGGCCCAGAGCGCGCTGCTCATCGTCGACCTGCAGTACCTGTACGCGAGCCGCGACCACGGGCTGGGCCAGCTGGCTCGGGTCCGCGGCCAGATCGAAGGCCTCCGTTACCGCTACGACCGCATCGACGCGATCGTGCCGACGATCCGGGAGCTTGCCGGCGCCTGCCGGCGTGCTGGCGCCCAGGTCATCCATGTAGTCACCGCCGTCCGGCGACCCGACGGGCGCGACCGAAGCCCGTCCCTCGCCCTGTGGTGCGTGGAGGGCTCCCGCGAGGCGGCCGTGCTTGAGGCGCTGGCACCTGAGCGCGGCGACATAGTGGTCGCCAAGACCTCATCCAGCGCATTCAACTCCACGACCATCGACCAGATCCTGCGCAATCTGCAGGTGCAGACGCTGATCGGCACGGGCATCGTGACCAACGGCTGCGTCGAGCTCACCCTGCGCGATGGGGTCGACCGGGGCTACGCCGGGATCGTGGTCGAAGACGGCTGCGGCGCCAACTCCGAAGCGGCCCACGTGGACGCGCTGCGACGCCTCAACACCGGGCGCATGCGGGTCGTCAGCAGCTCCGATCTCCTGCGCGAGCTAGAAGCAGCGTGCGCGGGGCCCGCGATGGCGGGCGCAGCTTCACCAGGGGAGGTCTCAGCGTGAGCATGGGCAGCAACGATCCCCAGCAGGGTCGCCTGACACGTCGCGAGCTGCTACGCGGCAGCGTGGCGACTGGAGCGGTCATGCTCCTTGCAGGCTGCGCGCCGTCCGCGCCGCCGGCGAGCACGGCGGCACCGGCCGCCAAGGGACTCGGCACGGTCAACGTCATCATCGGCGCCGAGATCTCGGGGTTTGACCCGGCCAAGACCCTTCAGCTGGAAGACTTCTCCGCGATCAACGCCATGGTCGACAAGCTGGCCCGCATGAGCGCAACCAACTCCGGCCAGCTAGAGCCGCGCCTGGCAACCTCGTGGCAGGCGGTGGAGCCCACACGCTGGCGCTTCAAGCTGCGCGAGGGGGTCAAGTTCCACAACGGCTCCGCCTTCGACGCCGAGACGGCCAAGTGGAGCATCGAGCGCTACGCCAAGGAGGCGCTGCCCGCCCTCCGCCGGCGCATGCCCGTCGAGCGTGTCGACGTCGTCGACAAGCACACCATCGACGTGATCACGGCAGTGCCGACGGGTCTGGTTCCGCTGTACATGAACGGGGGTGCCGACCAGCTCGACCCGAAGTGGACCGCCGGGCCCGAGTACAGCACCGAAAAGGCGATGGGCACGGGCCCGACGCGCTTCGTCGAGTGGGTCAAGGGCCAGCGGTTGGTGCTCGAGGCCAATCCGGACTTCTGGGGCGGCAAGCAGCCCTACGACCGCATCGTCATCCGGGCCGTGTCGGACAACTCCACCCGCGCCAACGCGGCGATCGCCGGCGAAGGGGACATCGTCCGCAACATCCTCCCGCAGGACGTGGCGCGGGTGAGTCAGCGCCAGGGTGTCTCGGTCAAGACCGTGGCCAGCAATCGGGTGGTGAGCATCCGCTTCCGCGACGACGAGAAGCCCTTCGACAACAAGCTCGTGCGGCAAGCGCTCAACTACGCCGTCAACGTTGGCGAGATCATCAAGAGCGTCCTCGGCGGGTACGGCGTCCCGGTCCAGGGATGGACCCAGGGCCCGAGTGTTCAGGGCTTCCAGAAGGACATCACCGGCTATCCGTTCGACCCGGAGAAGGCCAAGTCGCTGCTGGCGCAGGCAGGCTTCCCGAAGGGCTTCACGACCAAGATCGGCACGTCGCGCGGCCTGAATCAGGGAGACTTCGAGTTCGTCCAGGCACTGGCAGGGCAGCTGCGACAGGTTGGCATCGAGGCCGAGGTCGTCCTGCACGAGTCGGGCGCGTACTCCGCCATCATCAATGGCGAGAAGCCCTCCGAGCCGCTGGTCTACTGGTCCTCCGGGAACATCATTCCCGACGTCGAGAACGGCTTCCGGGACCTCATCACCGAGCGCTCGTTCATGGTGCGCGCGCCGGAGCTGAAGGGGTTCTTCGACAAGCTCCAGAGCACGGTCGATCAGAAGGAGCGAGAGCGGATCGGTCGCGAGGGCATCCTGTTCCTGCGGGACTACGCACCGGTGATCTTCGGCTACCAGATGGTGCAGACATACGCGGTCTCCGACCGCCTTGCCTGGGCGCCGCGTGCCGACGAGTGGATCCTCCCTGACGAGATCGGGGCGAGGAGCGCCTAGGCTCGTATTTCGCACATGCGCAACTTGATGGCCGGACACGGATCGCAGGCGCCCCAGACCGTGGTCAACGGGGCCATTTCACCCACCTTCGAAGCCACGCAGCTCCGCATTTCCATGGTCAGCCGGGCGGAATTGGCCCCCGCCCCGGCCAGTCGGGCGATCAATCTGGCCATGTGCGAAATCCAAGCCTAGGCTCGCCGCCATGGGATCCGCCCGTTCCCATCCGCCGAGGCGTGGTCGGCGCCTGAGTCCGTGTGCCGGGCAGGTGCGGACTCGTCGGACCTGCGGCGGCTAGATGCGCGTCTACCTTGCCCGGCGTCTGCTGAACATCCTGGTGGTGCTGGTCGGCATGACGCTCCTGGTCTTCCTGCTCCTGCGTCTGGCGCCGGGCAGCCCGGTCACGCGGCTGCTCGGCGAGCAGACGTCCGCTGAAGACATCGCCGAGCTCGAGCACGCGCTCGGCTTCGACCAGCCGCTGCCCGTGCAGTACATCCGCTTCCTGGCCAACATCGTCCGCGGCGACCTGGGCAAGTCGGTCGTCTACTCGTCGCCGGTGTCCGGCCTGGTGCTCGGACGGCTGCCCGCCACGATCGAGCTGACCCTCTGTGCCACCCTGCTCACGCTGGTGCTGGC
>JACQVT010000562.1 GCA_016209665.1 Planctomycetota bacterium
CACGGAGACGCGGGGACACGGACACGCGGGGACACGGAGACCCGGGGACACGGAGACGCGGGGAGATGGGGAGGGGGCACGGCGGCGGACTTCAGAATCCCAAATCTGAAATCCAAAATCAGGGCTGCGCGTTGACGGGCGGATTGCAACGAACGGAGTCGGCGCGTATTCTGGCGGTGGCGAGGTACCTGGCCGGATGGCGGGACAGGCGATGGATCTGCGGGACTTTCAACGGCTGATCGAGAAGATGTACTCGCACAAGGACCGCCAGCGGGGGTCGGCCGGGACGTTCCTGTGGCTGATGGAGGAAATCGGTGAGTTGTCGGCCGCGATCGCCGGCAACGCGGACCGGGAACACAAGGCGGCGGAGTTCGCCGACGTGCTGGCGTGGCTGGTGACGCTGGCGAACGTCGAAGGAATCGACTTGAGCGACGCCCTGCACGCCAAGTATGGTGAAGGTTGTCCGGGGTGCGGGTTGATGGTGTGTACGTGCAACGAGAAGCTGTAGAGATGAAATGCGGAAGGTTCGGACCTGCCGCGAGGCGCGATAGACGGGGTCTGTGTCATGCGTGATCGATTGCGTTGGTGGGTGGTGCGCGGCTTGCTGGCGGCGGCAGGCGGATGGCTCTTGCAGGCCGGTTGTCTGCGCGACGTTCAACGGGAGATTGACCTTCTGCGGTCCCCCGAGGGCAGCCTCGACCAAGTCTACGACAGTTGGCTGGTCAACACGTTCGGCCCCAAGGTACTGCAATTCTGGTAAGAGCTGTCAGCTCTCAGCTCTCAGCTCTCAGCCTTCAGGGATCAGCCGGTGGTGGGTGCCGAGGTGGGCATTCGAGCGGGCAGGGTGGCCTTGTAGTCGTCGATCATGGATTCGCGGACGACGACTTCCACGCGACGGTTGTCGGCCGACCACAGCGGGGTGGCGCCCAGTTGGTCCACCGGCTCGCTGTCGCCGATGGCCACCAGTCTCATGGTTCGGCGGTCAACTCCTCGGGTGACCAACTCGTCAGCGACGTGTTTGGCTCGTTCGAACGAGAGGGTGAGGGCGTCGGTTCGGCCCCAATCGGCGGGAGGAGGCTGATCGCCGGCGTGGCCGATGATCTCAATCTTGTTGCGGTGGCCCTTGAGGACGGCGGCGAATGGCCATCGCGGCCGACAGACCGATCATGGTCGCGAGATCCATCCGGCTTCCTCGAAGCGTCCGAGCAATCGTGGCGTCGCCACCGGCCCAGGGTGTGTGACAGTCTGGGCGGTGACACCGGCGCTGACCTTTCAGAGCCCGGAGCGCGAGCGACGGGTTGCCCCGACCTCTGGACGCCTGACGTTCCCGTAGCAACCCACTCGCTTGCGCTCGGGACTCTGAAACACCCCACCGTTTCTGTCACGGACCCACCGGCCACCCCTGGGCGGTCGCCCGCGCGGAGGGAAACCCCGGCGCCCACTGCGTCCCTGGTCCAGGCCGGGGGTGGGTGCGTGTCTATCGGTTCTGGCGCCGGCAGGTTTTACGAGCGGGCCGATGCGACGCAGAAGATTCCGGGACGCCGTGCGAATGGGGGGACCGAGGGTGGCAGCCGATCGTTATCAGACGATGCCCTGCCCTGGGCGACCGGCGCAAGTGCCCGCTTCAGGCACACCCGCGACGGATCGGGGTCAGGCTGGAACCGCTGCTGGCGTCGGCCGGGGGGGTTCTGCCCGCGGGGCGGGCCGGCGGGGCTGGCCGACCTGCGGCATCTGGCCGGCCGTCAAATCCTCCCCGAAGCGGACGAGCCGGGCGGAGTTGAAGATCACCACCGCGCTGGCCACAGTGTGGAGGAACGCGGCCAGCATCGCTCCGAGGTAGCCCACGGCGCCGAGAATCAGCAGGATCACGATGAACGCCACGCCGAAGAGTAGGTTCTGCCAGATGACCCGGGCGGCGGCCCGCGAGAGGCGGATCAGGAACGGGATGCGGCGCAGGTCGTTGTTCATGAGGGCGATGCTGGCGGAGTGAATGGCCACGTCGCTGCCCGCGGCGCCCATGGCGATGCCGAAATCGCCGGCGGCGAGGGCGGGGGCGTCGTTGACGCCGTCGCCGATGACGGCCACCCGGTGGTTCTTTGCCTTGAGCCGGTCGACGATCTCGAGCTTGCGGGCGGGCAGAACCTCGGCGTGGACGTCGGTGCAGCCCATCTCGGCGGCGACGCGCCGGGCCACCGAGGCCTTGTCGCCGGTGACCATGATGACGCTGCGGACCCCGAGGTGGCGCAGCTCGTCGATGGCGGCGCGGGCCTCCTCGCGGGTGCGGTCTTCCATACCGATCCAGCCGATCAATCTGCCGCCGTGGGCGACGCACAGGACGCTGACGCCCTCGGGCTCACGGAACTCAGGCTGGTCGAGCAGGCTGAGATCGAGGCCCTGATCGGCAAGCCAGGTACGACGTCCGATGAGCACCTGCTGGCCATCGACGAGGGCGGACACGCCTCGGCCGGAGACCTCCTCGAATCGGTCGGCGGCCATCAGGCGGAGTCGGGCCTTGCGGGCGACGGCAAGCAGCGCCTTGGCGGTCGGGTGGCGCGACAATTGGTCGGCCGAGGCCGCGGTCCGCAGCAGGTCGGTCGGGTCGACACCTGGAGCGGGTTTCATCTGGGTGACGCTCAGTTCGCCGGTGGTCAGAGTGCCGGTCTTGTCGAATATGATGGCGGTCAGATTGCGGACGGCCTCGAGGGTGACCACGTTCTTGACCAGGATCCCGAGGCGGGCGGCGCACGACAGGGCGGCGACCATCGCGGTAGGCGTCGCGAGCACGAGGGCACAGGGGCAGGCGACGACGAGCATGGTGATACCGCGCCTCATGCCCTCCTCGCCCCCCTTGAAGAACAGCACCAGGCCGGCCAGCATCAGAATGGTGGGGGTATACCAGGCGGCATACTGGTCGATGAGCCGCATGAGCGGAATCCGGGTGCCTTCGGCCTGGAGGATCAGAGACTGAACGCGGCCGAGGGTGGTCTCGGCCCCGGCCTTGGTGACGCGGATATCGAGGGCGCCGGTCAGGTTGACCGTGCCGTTGAAGACTTCAGCAC
>JACQVT010000554.1 GCA_016209665.1 Planctomycetota bacterium
GTCCCCACCAGCCTCGACCGCCGGGGGCCACGCAGCAGGAACGTCGCGACGATCATCGCGGCGGTCAGCCCTCCCGAGGCCGCCACCGCAGCCCTCATCGCGTTTTCGGCTCCACTATCGGGCCAGATCAGGTCAGTCCCGCTGCCACGGGACCACAGAAGATGACGTAGTCCGGCCGGTTGAGCACCAGCATCGCGCACAACCACGCGACCCCCACGACCGGCACCGGCCGATCCGCCAGCTCTCGCGAGGCCACCCAGCCGAACAGCAGGATCACCAGCAGTGCCGTCAGCGAGGTTTCCAGACCCGATGTCTGGTACTCGACAAATGTCCGTGAACTGAAGAGGGCCAGGAACGCCGCCAGCAGCCAAACCGACCGACCCGGGTATGCCCGCAGGAACCACGCGAGCGCCGCCACGGCGACAACGGTCAGCGCGAGGCCACAGGCGACGGCCGCCGCGTACGTCGGCATGACGTAGCTGCCCGCAAGCAACAGCAGAAACCACAGCGGGTGCGTGTACCCCTGGACGCGGAAGCCGGGGTTGAACACCGGCCCGTTGCCGGCGTGGACGTTGAGGATGTGCCGAAAGGTGATGAACGCATCGTCGGTCACCCACGCCCGGTACGTCACGAATGCCGCCGCGACACCGGCCAGCAACGCAGCGACGGCCCAGTAGCCGGCATCGGTCGGCGACGACGTTACCGGCAACGGAGACGCATGGTCTGCGCGAGACTCAGACAAGGTTGTCCGGCTTTCAACCGTCACGGCAAATGCTGCGGGTACTCAAGCCCAGAACTCGGCATCCCTGGGTCCGTCGCGGGGGGCACCGCGCACATGGGTTCGAGGCAGTCCGAACCGCGACCGTGAGCGAGCGGCCTGCGGAGCCCTCCGTCCTGTCATGTCAGCGGCGCAACAGTTCACGGCCTGCGCGTGCGGGTGTGTCGACCTACTGAGCCGGAGCCGCCTGGTACGGCACCTGCCTGCCCCGCAGACCCGCCGCCGCCAGCACGTAGAACACCACGAAACCGACGACAAAGGAGTAGACCGACGCTGCGTGCCAGCCCGGCAGCACTCCGACCCAAGGATGGTTCAAGATGCCCACCACGAAGCCCACCAACCATGCCCCGTAGCCGGCAATGCTGACACCCTCCCGGGGCCCGGCCCACCGTCTCCCGGAGAGCAGGTAGTCGGCCGTCATGGCGCCGATGACGGGGCCAAACGACGCTCCGATCAAACCGAAGAACGGGGCGAGGTTTCCGGCGAAGCCCAGCGCGGCCAGCACGATGCCGATCGTCGCTCCGGCCATCGTGATGGCCACCCGCGCTTGCGGTCTGGCCAGCATCGTCGAGAGACTGTTTCCGATGATGAACGAGCAGAAGCACGCCGGGGCAATCGAACCGACCGCAAACAGGAGAAGCATGCTCTTGCTCAACCACGTTGGGGCGATTACGCCGATGGCATCGGAATAGTTGTACGCAACGAGTTGCCCCCAGGTGGCGCTGCCACTGGCCACCTTGGCCGTCAACGCCGCATGGGCTCCCGCGACCGTGGTGACCGCCAGGCCTCCCGCGAACAGCGTCGCGATCGCAATCCCGACAAGGCCGCCCATTTGGACGTCCTTGGCATTCCGGTTGTTGCTGCAGAAGTCCGCCCCGCAGGCACCCGCCGTGGCGAAGAAGCCGACGACGAGCTGGACCATGAGCAGAAGACCCGCGAGCTTCATTGCGCCCGAAACCATCGAATCCGACTGTTGATCAATGGGGGCGGCGGCGATCGCCTCGGGTGAGGCTGCCTTCGTGGCCCATTCGCTTCTGGCCGCCCCCCCGGCGTTCTTGACCTCGGCGTCGGTCTGGCCGGCGGCCTTGGCGGCGTTCTCCGCGTTGTCCTGCGCCTCCTGAAGGAGACTCGCGGCCGCCACGCTGTTTTTCGTCGTCGCCAGCCGGTCATAGTCGCCGACGTGCCGGGCGGCGATGCCGGCACTGATGATGAGCATGGCAATCGGCACAATGGGGAAATACGTGGATATCCTGGCCACTACCCCAATCCCCAGTCCGCCCAGGAACGCGAAGAGATACCCCCAGACCACTGCCATCACTACGAAGACGACACTGAATCCGTTTCCGTGGGCTCCCGGGGGTCCGAACAGGGTGTAGTCATGCTGCCCCAGGCCCAGCGCACCCAACATCAGCTTGGTCGCGAAGAAGGTCGCGACGCTGTACCAGCCGATCTGGAGGAGACCCATGAAGATGCCGGGGAGAAAGTAGCCGCCCTTGGTCCCAAACGTACTCGTACCCACGATGTACAACGGCAGCCCGCTTTTCAGGCCTAGCATGCCCGGGACCAGATAGAAGAAAGCGTGGCTCACCAGCCCGGCCACGAGCAGAGCCAGGAGGCACGTCCCGAGTCCCGACATGCCGAGGGTACCCGGGCCGTTTGCCGTCCCGGCAAGCTGGTCGTAGAAGGCAATCCACAAGAAGATGCCGGCGTAGGTTTGAGCGGTGGTTTTGTACCACGGCGCCCGGTTGGTAAGGGGGTTGGGTTTGGCTGACGCGAGATACGCGGGAAGCTGTTCGTTCGCCATATGCATCTCCTTGTCTGCTGCGTGTCCAGAGCGATGGGCAGATATGTGACGCACACTGCCTACTGCCGTCGGTCACAAACCGGCGGACATGGTATGACGAGGCGGAGGGAATTGCCAGAGGGAAGAAAGTGAGAAGTGAGAAGTGAGAGGTCAGAAGTGAGAAGTGAGAAATGAGAAAGGTCCTCTCCCACACCGGTCACCCGGCAGGACGAGGTCCCGTCGCTCGCCACCACTTTGAGCACTCCGCCTGACGACCACCGCCGGGGCTTCTCACTTCTCACTTCGCACTTCTGAGTTCGGCTCTGCGATGCCCCGTACCGCCGCCCGGCGCTGGGTCTCGTCCATCTCGCCGAGGGGCAAGGCGATCAGTCGCTCGATCCAGCCGCGGGCCTGTTGGGCGACGGCCATCGCGGCGTCGAGCCGGTCGGCCTCCGATCCGGGCAGGAACGACGGGTCGGGCAGGCTCCAGTGGGCGGTCGCCGGGCGCCCCGGCCACTGCGGGCACGGCTGGCTGGCGGCGCTGTCGCAGACCGTGATGATCAAGTCCATCGGCTGGTCCGCGAACTCGTCCCAGCTCTTGGAGTACTGGCCCTCTGTCGAGACGCCCAGCCGCCGCATGGTCTCGATGGCCAGCGGGTGGACGAAGCCGGCCGGCTGCGAACCGGCGCTGAAGGCCGCGAACCGATCGCCGCCCAGGTGTCGCAACAGGGCCTCGGCCATCTGCGACCGGCAGCAGTTTCCCGTACAGACGAACAGCACACGATAAAGAGCGGCCATCACTCACCTCCCCGCAAGCCAGCGGCAAGACGGTTTCACGTCACGTCGCTGTCCCGCCCGTGTGGCCCGGCCGCCCTCGGCTGGGCTTGCTCCAGCGCGGAACGCACAGTCGAGGGCGACTGTGCCACGCGCCGCTACGCCCCATCGACGAGGCGAATTCCCCGTCGGGGGGTCGCGCTGCGGTGCCATTCGTGTTACCATACCGCCACCGGGCCGCCCCACCAAATCGGGGCCCCCCGGCGGGTCGGCGACGATCGTGATTCAGGCATCTTTCGAGGGGCTACAGGGTGGATGCCCATGTGTACCAGGAGGCAGGACGGCGGGTTGCCGGCTGGCCGCGGACGCTGGTCCTGACGCACCAGCGGCCGGACGCCGACGCCCTCGGTGCGATGGCCGGCATGACCCGCGTCCTGCGGGCGTTGGGCCTTGAGGCCACGGCGTTCATCTACGACGAGATCGCCCCACGCTATCAGTTTCTGGACGCGATCGGCGATTTCCAGACGTGGCAGCACGGGGAACCCGCCGCCATCGACGGCCGTTTCGACGGCATTCTGATCCTCGACACGTGCAGTTGGTCGCAACTCGATCCCGTCGCCGACTACCTGCGGGCGAGCCGGCTGCCCAAGGTGGTCCTCGACCACCACGCGACGCGGGACGACCTGTCGGTCAACGGCACGGATGATTACTACGCAATCGACTTGACGTCATCGTCCGATTGCGGCCTGGTCTACGAGTGGTGCGAGGCGATGGGTTGGCCGATCGACGAACCGGCCGGGGAGGCGATCCTGACCGGCATCGCGGGCGACACCGGCTGGTTTCGGTTCTCGAACACCGACGGCCGAACGCTGCGGGCGGCCGCTGCCCTGCTCGAGCACTGCCAGGTCCGCCCCGAGATCCTGTACGCCCGGCTGTACGCGGCCCATTCGCCGGCCCGGCTGCGGCTGATGACCCGGATGCTGGAAACTCTTCAGTTTCACGCCGACGGCCGGCTCGCGGTGGTCGAGTTGACCAAGGCGATGTTCGACCAGGCCGGCGCTCGGCCCGACGACGCCGAGGAGCTGGTCAATATCCCGATGGAGACTCACTCGGTCGTGGTCTGCGTACTGCTGACCGACATGGGCGAGGGCGTCGTGCGGCTCAATTTCCGCAGCAAGTCGCCCGAACTCGTGGGCCGGACCGTCGACGTCAGCGCCGTCGCCGGGACGTTCGGCGGGGGGGGACATCATCGAGCCGCCGGCGCCCGCGTGCCCGGCCGCCTGGACGAGGTACGCGACAGGGCGATCGCGGCCATCACTGAGGCCTTGGAGTAGCGCAACATCGGCCACGCATGGCCGTCTGAACCACTGTGGCACAGCCGCCCTCGGCTGTGCATTCGAGCATCGATCACCCAGCCGGAGGCGGCTGGGCCACACGCCTGCATGGCAAAGGATAGCGACATGAGAACTCGTTTCATTCATCTGTCCATCGGTCTGCTGGCTGCGACGTTCCTGGCCGCCCCGCCGGTCGCGATGGCCGGTCTGCCCGAGAAGCTGCCGGGCGACACCATCCTGTACGTCGGCTGGCCGGGCCGCGACCGCATCGCCAAGACGTTCGAGGGCACGGCCCTGGCCAAGCTCGCGGCCGAGCCCGAGGTCGAGCGATTGCGGACCCAGCTCATACCCGCGATCGACAAGCTCATCCGGCAACAGCTCGGCGAGGAAGAAGACGCCCAGCTTTACGGCCTGGTCAAGCAACTGCTGGCCGCGCTCTACAAGTATCCTACGGCCATTGCTTTCGTGAGCGTCGACGCCAAGTCAGTCATCCCGCTCATCGACGCCGGGGTCATTGTCGAGGCCGGTGACGAGGCCAAGGCCCTGGCCGCGACGCTCGACACCGTCCTCGAGAACGCCGGGCTGCCGATGGAAAACGTCCAGCCGGTCAAGGTCGGCGAATGGGAGATGAAGGAACTGGCCGTCATGGGCCCGGCGATGGCCCTGCGCTGGGGCGTGATCGACAAGGACCTGGTGGTCACGTTCGGCAACAAGGTGCTCAAGCATCTGGTGCCGGGGTTCCTGGCCGCCGAGTCGACGCAGCCCGAGACGGCCGAGTCGACCGAACCGGCCAAGCCCGCGGAGCCGGCCGGACCGAAGTTCAAAAACCTGGCCGAGCACCCGTCGTTCACCAAGGCCATGAAGATGACCGGCGGCGCTGACGCAACGCCGGTGGTCTTCGTGAACCTCAAGAGCATCCTCCACACGCTGGAGGCGTTTCAGCCGGTGCTGGCCAGCTTCCGGGTGCCGGTGCTGGGGGCGGAAGGCGGCGTGCAGCAGGTGCTCGGCCGCATTGGCATCGAGAAGATGGAGTCGCTCGGCATCGCCTGGACGCCCCGGGCCGGCGGCCTGCAGTCGGCGACGTTCTTCCATTGCCCGGACATGCCGCCGTTCGGCGGGCCGCTCACCGAGGCCGACCTCGCGGTGATTCCGCGGAACGCATCCTGGGCCAGCGCGGGCAACACCGATCTCGTCCCCATCTACAAGGGCGTCCTCGATCTGCTCGAGTCCCTCTCGCCCGAGACGCACCAGGAGATCATGGAGTTCATCGCCGACGCCGAGGAGCGCATGGGGATGAAGATCGGCGATGACGTGCTCGGCTCGTTCGGCGACACCTGGGTCGCCTACGACGAGCCGGACAACGGCAGCCTGCTGATGACCGGCCTGACGTTGATCGCCGACGTGAAGCCCGGCAACCGCCTCGACGAGGCCCTGCGGCAACTGATTGTCATCATCGCCGAGGAGGCCGACGCCCAGGAACAGATCACGGTCCGCGAGGAAACCTACCGCGGGCAGAAGATCACGTACATGAACTTCTCGGGCTGGCCGATACCCTTCGCCCCCGCCTGGACGCAGTACGAGGGCCGATGGATCCTGGCGGCGTTTCCCCAGATGGTCCGCGTGGCTCTCGACCGCATGATGGACAAGGGGCCGTCGATCCTGGCCAACGAGGGCTTCCAGCGCGGATTCAAGCTAATGCCCAGGGACGCCGGCTCGGTCAGCTACATCAACGCCCAGCGCGGCGTCCGCCATCTGTACTCGATCGCCCTGCCCGTGGCCCAAGCCCTGGTGGCGATGGGCCAGAAGGAGGGCCTGCCGCTGGACGTGTCGGCGCTGCCGTCGCTGCCGACAATCAACAAGCACGTGTTTGACAACGTCTCCGCTGGGGCGAAGACATCGGACGGCTATCTGGCCGTCTCGTACGGCGCGGTGCCGGCGGCATTGCCGGCCATCGGGCAGAATACGTTCGTCGCCCCACTGATGGTGTCGATCATGCTACCGTCGCTGGCCCGGGCCCGGGCCCTGTCCAAGCGCACCGTCAGTGCTTCCAACCTGATGGGTATCGGCAACGCCATCCACGTGTACGCCGCCGAGCACGAGGACAAGCTGCCGCCCGATCTGCAGACCCTGGTGCAGGCCGGCGCGATCGGTGAGAGGACGCTCATCTCGCCCTCCGATGATGATCCGGGCGAGGGAGGGTCGTACGTCTACCTCGGGGGCAGCCTCAACATGGACATGCCCGAGGACACCATCGTCGCCTACGAAAAGCCGGAGATCAACGCGGGCGAGGGCACGAACGTGCTATTCCTCGACGGGCACGTCGAGTTCATGACCATGGAGCGTTTCGACGAGGAACTGGAAAAGACCAAGGAGCGGATCAAGGACGCCGGCGGCGAGGTCGCGGACCGACCGTCCGAAGGTCGGAAGGACGAGTCCGCCGCCAGCAGCGAGGTCAAGCTGGCGCGGGCGGCCGTCTCGAAGAGCGGGCCGATCGCAACGGCCATCGACGTTTACCGTGTCGACATGGGCCGGCACCCGTCCCGTCTCGAAGACCTCACGACAAAGCCCGAGGAGGAATCGCTGGCGAAGAAATGGAACGGCCCGTACATCAAGAACGTCCAGAGCTTGAGGGACCCCTGGGGCCACCCGCTCAAGTACCTCTCTCCCGGCGAGATCAACGAGGAGTCCTACGACCTGTGGAGCGTGGGCCCCGACGGCGAGAGCGGCACCGAGGACGACGTCGGGAACTTCACCAAGCCCCGCAAACCCTGAGCGACCCCCCCGCGTAGTATGGAGGATCGGCGTCTTCGCGAATGTGCGGGACCGGCATCTTGCCGGTCCGATCGACCGGCTTCCAAGCCGGTCCCACAAATCCGGCCGCCGTCCCGAAGGGAGGCGCGGCGTTGGGAGGTTTGACGGTTCGTGCCGCTGATATTGCTATCGGCTCTAAGTCTTGTCGCCGCCGGCGGTGATTTTGGCCCGCTGGAACGTTGCGTGCCCGCCGACGCGATGGCGGCCTACTTCGGCCGGCCCTCGCCGGAGATGCTCAACGCCCCCACGGGCGGGACGGCCGAGAGCTTGGCTTCGTGGCTCATCACGCTCAAGGGCCTCGGCGTGATCCCCCGCGACGGCCGCGTCGCCGCCGACGTCATCGGCACGCTGCCCATCCTCTGGCGCCGTCCCCATGTGGCCATGCTGCTCGACGTCACCAGCGAGCAGGTCCGCCCCGACGTGTTCCGCCTCGACCAACTGCAGGCCGCCCTGGTCGTCGACAGCCGCGACATCGAGCTGGCCATCGAACGGCGGATTCGCGACCTGCTCGCGACCTACACCGACGCCGAGCACGGCACCGTCGTGCCCCGCGAGGTCGACGGCACGAAGTGTTTCCGCCTCGTGGACGACCGCCTGCCCGCCTGGGCCGTTCTCGAGTGGGGCCAGGTCGGCAGCTACTTTGTCGCGAGCTTCGGCAC
>JACQVT010000543.1 GCA_016209665.1 Planctomycetota bacterium
GGCGATGGGGCGAGAGGCGTCGACAGCGCTGAGGGTCAGGAGGAATCGAGGCGGATCCGGATGCGGCGGTTGGAATCGAAGGCCTCGGCGGGCATGAGCCGATCTCAACCGGGAACCCCCTCTGGCGAGCGTAAAGCCCAGTCCTCCAATGTGCCACCCCCATTGTTTCTGTCACGGACCGCCGGTCTGCTCCGCTGTCGCGAGTCCCCCGCCCGGTGTCCCTGGTGTAGAATGGGGGCGGTCATGGATACGGTGAATGCCCTGTCACGGCTGGTGTCGATGGTCGGCGATCTGCCGGCGGGGACGGTGTGCCTGGTCGGCGCGGGGCCGGGGGACAGCGCGCTGATTTCCGTGCGCGGGGCGGTGCGGCTGACGCAGGCCGACGTGGTGCTGCACGACAAGCTGATCGGTCCGGAACTGCTCGACCTGGTCCGGCCCGAGGCCCAGCGGGTGTTCGTCGGCAAATGGCGGGGCACGCACGTCTGGACGCAGGAGGAGATCAACGAGGCCCTGGTGGCGCACGCCCGGGCTCACCGGCGAGTGGTGCGGCTCAAGGGCGGGGACCCGTTTGTGTTCGGCCGCGGCGGCGAGGAGTGCGAACACCTGGCCCGCGCGGGTGTCCCGTTCGAGGTCGTGCCGGGGATCACGGCGGCATTCGGGGCGCCGGCGGCGGCGGGCATCCCGTTGACCCATCGCGGGCTGAGCCGATCGTTCGCGCTGGTCACCGGCCACGCCGATGCCGACGATCGGCATCCACTGGACTTCGCGGCCCTGGCCCGCATGGAGACCATCGCCATCTACATGGGGGTCAAGAACCTCGGCCGCAACTGCGGGAAGCTGATGGCGGCGGGCATGAGCCCGGCCACGCCGGCGGCGGTTATCCACTGGGGCACGCGGCCGGCCCAGCACACGATCGTGGGCACGGTGGGCGACATCGCCGACCGCCTGGCCCAGCGGAACATCGAGCCTCCGGCCATGATCCTCATCGGCGAGGTAGTGCGAATGCGCGAGACGATCGAGTGGTTCGAGCGTCGGCCGCTGCACGGGCAGGTGATCGCCGTCACCCGGGCCCGCGAGCAGGCCGAGGGCCTCGCCGGCGCGTTGACCGCCCTGGGCGCCGAGGTCATCGAGGCCCCGACCCTCGCCGTCGGGACGTTGGAGGAGTACGGGGCGGTCGACGAGGCCCTGGCGAACGCGGAGCGGTACGCATGGCTGGTCATCACCAGCGCCAACGGTGTCGAGGCCACGTTCGCCCGGCTCCGAGCGATCGGACGCGACAGCCGGGCCCTGGCGGGCATCAGTATCGCGGCGGTCGGGGCAGCGACGGCAGCCGCCCTCGAGGACCACGGCATCCGGGCCGACCTGGTTCCGGACGAGGCGGTGGGCGAGGCACTCGCCGACGCGCTGGTTCAGCAGGGCGTGGCCGGGCGGCGAGTCCTCTTGTTGCGAGCCCAAATCGCGCGGAAATCGTTGACCGCCGCCCTGACGGCTGCCGGTGCCGCGTGCGACGACCTGGCCGTCTACCGGACGATCTGTCCCGACCATCTGCCCGAGGCGTTTATCGACCGGCTCGACCGCGGGCAGGTGGACTGGGTCACGCTGACCAGTCCGTCGTCGTTCAGCAACCTGCTGACGTTGCTGGGCCCGCAGCGGGCCGGCCGGCTGGGCGGCGTGAAACTGGCCAGCATCGGGCCGGTGACCACGCAGGCGATCCGCGACCGCGGGTACGTGGAGGCGGTCGAAGCCGATCCCCACGACGCCACCGGCCTGGTCGCGGCCATCAGGCGGGCGCTCGCCACGGCGGAGCAGGGTTGAGGTCTGACGATCATGGCGCTGACCTACACCGTCGTCAGCATCGGCACACTCAGCCGCAACCGGTTCTGGGGCGAGTCGGAACCTCGGCGCGTGGCCCACGCGACGACCACGCTGATCCGCGACGGCGATACGACGATCCTGGTCGACCCCGGCCTGCCCGGGGAACTCCTCGCCCAACGGCTGGACGAGCGGACGGGGCTGAAGCCCGAGCAGATCGACCTGGTGTTCCTGACCAACTTTCGTCCCGTGCACCGCCGGGCGCTCGGACTGTTTGCCGGCGCCGGCTGGCTGATGCACGGGCCGGAGATCGAGGCCGTGCGCGGACACCTGGAGAACCTGTCGGCCTCGCTGTCGTTCGACCCCGAGGCTGTCGACGCGCGGCACGCCGATCAGTCCCATCCGGCCGCGGAACACGCCGCATCCGAGCAACGCGACCTGGAAGCGCTCGTCCGCCAGGAGCGAGGCCTGCTCGACCGGATCAAGTCGGCCGACGACAGGCTGAGCCGGCGGGTACACCTGTTCCCGTCGGTGGGAGCCACGCCCGGCTCGGCCGCCCTGCTGCTGACCGACACGGCGCGGACGGTGCTGGTCGCGGGTGACGCGGTCGTGAGCCGGGACTATTTCGAGGTCGGCCGGGTCTTCGAGCAGGTGTACGACCTTCAGGCCGCCCAGGCGGCGCTCCAGGACGTGATGGAAGTCGCCGACGTAATCGTTCCGGGTCACGACAACCTGTTCATGGTCGCCGGGTGGTGACCCAAACCCCCTGGACAAACGAGCGTTGACGGCTCCGCCGGGGTTTGTCAAGCCCCGTGCTCGCCGCTGCCCGGGTCCCTTCGCGGGGCGTGCGGAGACTCCCCGGCGCTATTGCTTGACACCCCTATCGGGCCTAGTTAGTCTCGCACCCTGACCGGAGCACAGAGATGGAAGTACGGATGGACCTGGCTCGGATCGTGATCAGCGAGACGAGTCAGGAGCAGATCATCGTCTTGAGGGAGCGCGACGGGAAGCGGCAGTTCCCCATCGTCATTGGCCTGACCGAGGCGTACGCGATCGATCGGCGGGTCAAGAGCATCAGCACGGCCCGGCCATTGACGCACGAGCTGCTCGCCAACGTCATCCACGAGATGGACGGCGAGCTGGACAAGATCGTCATCCACGATCTGCGTGACCACACGTTCTACGCCAAGCTGGTGATCCGGCGCGACGGACGGCTGATCGAGGTCGATGCCCGGCCGTCGGACGCGATCGCCCTCGGCGTGGCCGGCGACACGCCGATCTACGTCGAGGAAGGCGTGCTCCGCCAGGTATGCGAGGCACCGGAGAGCTGATCGGGTCGTCGAGGACCCGCAGTGGGCGCCGCGTGCGGCGGGCGCGGTCGAGCCGGGTTGTCAGCGCGGTCATCCCAGATAGAGGGTGAGGCAGCGGTGGGCGCGACGGGAACAGAAAACGGAGTGGCCGCCGGTTTCGAGCGGTTCGTCCAGGCGTGCGAGGAGTGTTGGCCGGCCGACCAGGCCCGGCCGATCGCTATTACCCGCGCCCCCGGGCGGCTGGACTGCATGGGGGGCATGGCCGACTACAGTGGGGCCCTGGCCTTGCAGATGCCGATCGACCGGGCGGCCTACGTCGCCGTCGGCCGTCGGGCGGACCAGCGGATTCACGTGGCGATCGCCGGCCCCGTCCCCGAGGGCGAGCCCGCCCGGCACGAATGGCCCATCTCGTTGTACTACCAGTCCGACGGCCAGTTCGTTCTGCCCGCCGGCTTGCGGCGGACGTTCGAGGGCTGCCCCTGGGGCCGCCACATCTCGGGGGTGATGCTGGCCTTGCTCGACTCCGGCGAAGTGCCCCATCTGGCGGGCGGTCTCACGTTGGTGCTCCGGTCGGACATTCCCATCCGGGCCGGGCTGGCCTCGTCCGCCGCCATCCAGGTGGCGGTCGCCAAGGCCGTCCTTGCGGCACTCGGCATCGACCTTGACTCCCGTCGAATCATCGAGACCTGCCGAACCGCCAACGTCGAGGTGGTTGGCGCCGAGCCCGGCTTGGTCGACCACGTCACCTGCCTGCTCGGTCAGGCCGACCGATTGTTGCAGGTGCGCTGCCAGCCTGACGAAGTCCTGGGCCACCTGTCGTTGCCCCAGGAGGTAATCTTCGCCGGCGTGGACATCGGTACCCGGTCGCCCATCTACGCCCAGCGCTACGCCGAGAACCGTGTCGCCAGCCTGCTCGGCAAGTGCCTCATCGACCGGATGCTCGGGCAGTCGGGCCGCCCGGGCGACCCGTCCGGTGGGTACTTGGCGAACATCTCGCCGAACGAGTACGTGCGCCGGTTCCGCAACGAGCTGCCCGTCAAGATCAAGGGCAAGGACTTCGCGTCGCGGTTCGGCCCGCCGACGGCTTTCGACGGCCATCTCGACCCGGACTGCATCTACAAGGTTCGCTCTCGCACGGAGCACCACATCTACGAGAACGACCGGACCCACCGGTTGATGGAGCGCCTGGCCCGGGCCCGGCGCACCGGCGAGCGCGACGCGCTGGTCGAGGCCGGCGAGTTGATGTACGCCTCGCACTGGAGTTACGGCCAGCGGTGCGGCATGACCAGCATCGAGACCGATCTGCTGGTCAATGCCATCCGCCAGCGCGGAGCGGCCCGCGGACTGTACGGCGCCAAGGTCACCGGCGGCGGATGCGGCGGAACGGTGGCCGTCCTCATGGCCAACACCGCGCAGGCCCATGATGCCCTGTCGGAAGCCTGCCGTGAGTTCGCCGGCAAGACCGGCCTCAAGCCGCAGGTCCTCGTCGGCAGCAGCCCCGGCGCGATGGAGTTCGGCCACCGCACGCTGGACTGACCGCCCCGCGACGATCCTGCATACCCCAGGAAGTTTTTTTGAAGGACTCCGTGCCCGGTGCTGTGAACCCGGCTGGGCCATCGTTATCATATTCACCTTTGCATGGTCGTGGACGGACGCGCTGGCGAATCAGAGCCCGGAGCGCAAGCGACGGGTTCCCTCGGGGAAGGAAGGCGTCCCGGTAAGCGCGCCAACCCCACGCTGGCGGTTGCCCTGATGGGTTGTCGGAGATCGTGTCGTGCTTGGGCAGTTGGTCGGACCCGATGTCGTCGAGATGATCACGGAGCGGCAGTTCTCCGCTTTGCGGCGCTCGCTGACCGCGCTGCCCGTGCCGAGCGTGGCCGAGATCTTCACGGACATGGACCCCAAGGACGTGGCCATCGTCTTCCGCATCCTGCCCCGCGAGTTCGCCGCCGACGTCTTCGAGTACATGCCGTTCGAGGCCCAGGAGCCGCTGCTCAAGGAGCTGGGGCAGGAGCACGTGGCCGCCGTGCTCAACCAGATGGACCCCGACGACCGCACCAGCCTGCTCGAGGAGCTGCCCGGGCAGGTGACGCAGCGGCTCATCTCGCTGCTGAGCCCCGAGGAGCGGCGGATCGCCACTACGCTGCTGGGCTACCCCGAGGACTCGGTCGGCCGGCGGATGACCCCCGACTACGTGGCCGTGCGCTCCGATTGGACCGTCGGTGCGGTCATGGATCACATCCGCCAGGTCGGCCACGACAAGGAGACGCTCAACGTCATCTACGTCATCGACGGTCAGGGCCGGTTGGTTGACGACATCCGGCTGCGCGAGCTGGTGCTCGCCGACCCGGCCACACTGCTCTCCGAGATCATGGACAACCAGGTCTCCTATCTGGACGCCCGCCAGGACCAGGAGGAGGCGGTGCGGATGTGCCAGGAACTGGACCGCGTCGCCCTGCCCGTGGTCGACTCGACCGGTCTGCTGGTGGGCATCGTCACCGTCGACGACATCATGGACGTGGCCGAGGAAGAGGTCACCGAGGACATCCAGAAGATGGCCGCCGTCCAGGCCCTGGACGCGCCCTACTTCGACGTGGGGTTGCCCAGCATGATCCGCAAGCGCGGCGTCTGGCTGAGCGTCCTGTTCATCGGCGAGATGCTCACCGCCACGGCCATGGGCTACTTCGAGCAGGAGATCAGCCGGGCCCTGGTGTTGGTGCTGTTCATCCCGCTGATCGTCAGCAGCGGGGGCAACAGCGGCTCGCAGGCGGCCTCGCTCATCATCCGGGCCCTGGCGGTGGGCGAGTTGAGGCTCCGCGACTGGTTCCGGGTGATGTCCCGCGAGATTTTCTCCGGCCTGGGCCTGGGCCTCATCCTCGGCGCGATCGCGTTCGTGCGGATCGTCCTGTGGCCCTGGCGGCACGAGATGTACGGCGAGCACTACGTGATGGTCGGGATCACCGTGGCTGGAACCCTGATCGGCGTCGTGACGTTCGGCACGCTGGCGGGCTCCATGCTGCCTATCGCATTGAAGCGACTGGGGCTGGACCCGGCGGTGTCGTCGGCCCCGTTCGTGGCGACGCTGGTCGATGTGGCCGGCATCATTATCTACTTCACCATCGCCGCCGTCATTCTTCGCGGTGTTCTGCTCTGACTCGACCCCGAGGGCTGGAACCATGACCGGCAAACAACGCGTACTGGCCATGATCGAGGGTCGGCCGACGGACCATCTGCCGCTGATGCCGATCACGATGATGTTCGCCGCCGAC
>JACQVT010000544.1 GCA_016209665.1 Planctomycetota bacterium
CGGTTGATGCGCTCGCCGGTGAGGTGGGATGTAGCGGCGCCCAGGTCCGCGGTCTTCGGGTCGCAGGCAAAGTCGTAGGTGGCCGCCGCCGCGTTGACGTGCGGGCGCGTGGCGGGGTGCGCGACGACGTCCTCGATGCGCTCGCCCTGGTAGTAGACGGTTCGCTTGAGGGTGCGCAGGCTCGCGCGATACTCGGCCCCGGTCATCATGGCGGATCAGCTCCTCGATTGGCTGGCGTCTGGCGCGGCGTACCGACGGCGTGTGGCTCGTGCTTCGCCCGCCCCTGCTCCGGGACCGGCCCGCGGCGGGAGAAGAGGCGGCGACCATCCCGCAGGCTGGCGACGTACGCCTCGGGCGTGCGCAGACGTGGATGCGGCGATCGTCATGCGGTCCTCCGATGACGTGGTGGGGCGGTCAGTGCCCGGCTGCTGGCGAGGACGACGGGCGCTACCCGGGGAGCAGGCGCTCCGGTGCTCGAGGGCCGGTGGAGAGGTGCGGACCGGCATGTGGTGGGCGATCCTACCATACCTGCCTACCGATCGACCGCTAGGCAACCGGGTAGGCGACCGAGGCTGGGTCGCCGCGGGCTTGTGCTCGGCCCGCAGGGTGGCTATCCTGTCACGGGCGCCTAGCGGGCGCTCGGTAGCCTTGCAGCGGGCGGTCCGGAGGTGGCGGGACTCATGGAGATCAGGGAGCTTGGTGGCTCGGGTACACGCTATGTCAGCGATCTCCAGGAGGGCGAGCAATTGGGACCCCTGCAGTTCTGCCTGACGCCGCAGTTGCTGGAGTGGTATCTCGACGGGATTGGCGAGCTGGACAACCCACTCTTCCGATCGGATGGAGCGCCCTGCCCGACGGTGGCGCCGCCGACGATGGTCCACGTCGCGAAGGTCAAGCTCCTCCACCATCACTTTCCCGCCGGTGCTGGCCCGCACGCGCGCATGCACTATCGGTTCGACAATCGTGCGCACAGCGTGGCGCGGGTCGGAGAGATGCTCACCGTGTCGGGGAGCTGCACGCGCCGCTACATCAAGCGTGATCGCCCCTACGTGGACCTCGAGCTGCTCGTCCGCGGCGAGGATGGGCGCCTCATCTGGGAGTACCACGACACCTCCTTGCTCCGACTTGCCGTGCATGGGGGCGCCCATGCCGACTGACCTACAGGTGGGCGACGAGCTGCCCTCTGTTACGCGGACGATGACGCGCGACTGGATCATGCGCCACGATCTGGCGCTCCTCTCGTGCCGGGTCGACCAGAGGCTCGGCGAAAAGGACGTGGTGAACATCCACACCAGCCAGGAGTTCGCCCGTCGGAACGCGCTGCCTGCCCCGGTGCCGGATGGCATGGTCACGGGCAACTGGATCTCCAGCCTCATGCTCCTGCACTTCGGCCACGCCTACGCGAGGGGCGGAACCCTCGACGTGAAGTTCATCAAGCCGACGTTCGAGGGCGATGAGCTGACCGTCCGCGCCCGCCTGGCGGAGCGGGTGGCGGAATCTGGAGCGACCCGGCTGCGATTCGACGTCTGGTGCGAGCGACCAGAAGGCCAGGTGGTCACGACCGGCGACGCGAGCGTCTTGCTCACACACGACTAGCACGCAGTGAGGCGCCGAGGATCGCCATCGGGACGAGCTGGCCGGGCAGGTGCGCGTTGGGAGGGTGTAGATGAGTCTCTTGCAGGGCTATCGTGTGCTGGAGTGCGGTCTGATCATGCAGGGGCCTCTCACCGCGACCGCCCTGGCGGATCTCGGTGCCGACGTCATCAAGGTGGAGTCGACCGACAGCCCTGATCCAATCCGGGGGAACGAGCAGTTCTGGGGCATCGACATGCGCCTGCGGAGCGAGCTCGGTGAGGTGAACATCTGCTTCGAGTCCGTGAATCGCGGCAAGCGAGGGATGACGCTGAATCTCAAGTCCGAGCGTGGCCGCGCGCTGCTCTACGCACTGGTCAAGCAGTGCGACGTGTTCATCCAGAACTGGTCGCCCCGCGTGTCGACGCAGCTCGGCTTCGACTACGAGAGCGTCCGGGCGCACAACCCCCGCATCGTGTACCTCGAGAGCACGGGATTCGGCACCTCCGGCCCGTACAGCGGGGCACCGGGCATGGACCCGGTCGGAGCCGGGTTCTCCGGCCTGATGTACCTGCCGTCCGCCGAGGCCAAGGAGCCCCAGTATCCCATCGGTGGGTTCGGGGACAACTCCGGTGCATTGATGGGCGTGGCCGCCATCCTGGCAGCACTCCTGGCGCGCGAGCGCACGGGCGAGGGCCAGCATCTGGAGGTCTCCCAGATCGGTGCGCTGTTCTGGCTCGAGTCGCTACCGGTCATCGGGGCCACCGCCACGGGCAACGTGATGGCCCGTGTGCCGCGCGAGCGCGAGCGGAATCCGCTGTTCAATATCTACCGGTGTGCGGATGAGCGGTGGATTGTGCTCGGCGAGTGGCAGCCCGAACGCAAGCTGGCCGATTTCTACATGGCCCTTGGTCGGTCGGACCTCTGGACCGACGCGCGATTCAACAGCTTCCGCGGCATTCTGGAGAACCACGTCGAGTTGATCGCCGTGCTGGACCGGGTCTTTGCCGGCCGCCCGTCGGGCGAGTGGATCGCGGCCCTCAGCGAACGGAGCATCCTGGTGGGGCCGGTGAACACCGTGCTCGAGGCCACACGGGAGCCGCAGATGCTGGCCAACGGGTACCTGCAAGAGTACGACCATCCCGGGTACGGACCGATCCGGGCTGCGGCCCTGCCGATCAAGTGTGGTGGGACGCCCTTGCCGATCGCAGGGGCGGCCCCATCCTGGGGTCAGCACACCGAAGAGGTGCTGATGGAGCTGCTCGGGCTGGAGTGGGAGGACCTCACGGCCCTGCGCGACGCCGGGGTCATCTAGGCTCCCCACGCGGCGGCCGTCCGAGCGCACCACACAGGGGTAGCCCACACGGCAGCATGACGACCAGTGCCAGCCATTTCTGGGACGCGGTCGCTGCCGGACGGATCGAGATCCCGTACTGCGAAACGTGTCGGCGCTACGTCTTCTATCCCCGGGCCGCCTGTCCGTACTGCCATGCGCCCCTCCACTGCTGGATCGCTGTGGGTGGGGGTGGCCGCCTCACCGGCTGCACGCAGGTTCGACGACCGGCCGCGCCGGAGTGGGCCAGCCGGATTCCATACTGGTTCTGCCTGGTCTTGCTCGACGAGGGGGTCACGGTGCCGGCGGTGTTCGACGCAGCTGCGGAGCAGGACCAGCCGGCCCCGGGCCTGCGCGTCGTGGTTGAGGCCAGGCCGCTGTGGGGACGCGCCGCCCTGGTGGCACATCCGTCGCCCGGGGAGGGCCGGACGTGATCTGCGCCCGGATCACCGGGATCGGGGAGACCGCGGTTGGCAGACTCCCGGACCGCGACTCGCTCGCGCTGCACGCCGAAGCGGCGTCCGCAACGCTGGCAGACGCCGGCGCCGAATGGCGACAGGTCGACGGTCTGCTGACGTGCGGGTCATTCGTGGATCGCTACCCGCGGCACGCGCTGAGCGTGGCAGAGTATCTCGGCCTGTGCGAGCAGCTCACCGCCTGCCAGAGCATCCACATGGGTGGCGCATCGGCGACAATGGCCGTCGCACAGGCCAAGCTCTGGATCGAAAGTGGCCTGTGCCGCTCGGTTCTGGTACTGGGCGCGGACAATCAGGCGACCGGGTTATCGCGAGACGCGGCCGTCGAGATGTACGCGCGCTTCCGTCACCCCGACTACGAGGTGCCGTTCGGGCTGCTCAATCCCAGCGGCTACGCGCTGCTGGCCGCCGCCCACATGCACCGCTTTGGCACCCGCCCGGAGCAGCTGGCGGAGGTGGCCGTCAGCATCAGGCACTGGGCTCGGCTCAACCCGACGGCCCTGTACCGCGAGCCGTTGGAGGTGGCGGATGTCCTGGCGTCGAGGACGATCTCGAGCCCCCTGAAGCTGCTCGAATGCAGCGCGCTAGCAGACGGGGGAGGCGGCCTGCTGCTCCAGGCGGGGCAATCCAGCGCGGGCGGCGTGGCGATCGTCGGCCATGGGGTCGGCTTCACGCACGACCACGTCATCCAGGCGCCCGACCTGACATCCTCTGGCGCACGCCTGTCTGGCAAACGCGCCTTCGCCATGGCTGGCCTCTCGCCGGATCAGATCCAGGTCGCCGAGCTCTATGACAGCTACACCATCGCCGTCATCATCCAGCTCGAGGACCTGGGGTTCTGCGGGCCGGGCGAGGGCGGCCTCTTCGTAGAAGAACAGGGCATCCGGCCCGGCGGAGCGTTGCCCGTCGCGACTCACGGGGGGCTGCTGTCACACGCCCATCCGGGAGCGCCAGGCGGGATCTTTCACCTGACGGAGGCAGTTCGGCAGCTCAGGGGGACGGCAACCGGGCGGCAGGTGCCGAACATCCGCCATGCACTCGTGCATGGTGAAGGCGGGATCCTCTCGGCCAATTGCACGCTCATCCTCACGCAAGGATAGCTCTGCCTTCTCGGCGTCTCATCTCGTCATCTCCCGTCGCCGTGGCGAGCATCTCACGCGGTCTGGGTTCAGTCGGGGCAGGTGGCCGTCGTGGCGGTCTAGGTCGCCGGTAGTGCGGTGTCGCGGGGACGGCACAGCACCATGGTC